>DAOVVI010000396.1 GCA_030637245.1 Cyclobacteriaceae bacterium | reverse complement strand
GTGATTGGATAATCCCTAAACCTAAAGTTATCTATACCATTTTCGCTTTCGGCTATGGCAAAAAAAGATTTTCTATCCCAGCCTTCTACGCGAACCGCCAGGCATATTTTCCCTCTGAATTCTATAGCTCCAGCATTAAACGCCGCGTTAATTCCCATTCTTTCTAAAAGATAGGGATTACTTTCTAGATTCAGATCATATCTCCAGAACAGTGGCGTGTGTTCTGCTGTGATAACAGGATTTTCGTACCGGTTATAAAGACCGGACGACTTGGCTTTTGGACTATTTTGCTTTGAAAGAAAAACTTCATGCTCTTCCAATAATCTATTTAGCTTGATATCAAATGTTGCTTTATCCATTTTTTAAATATGGTAATTTTCAAATTCTTTCACAGGAAAATAAAATTTCCTTTAGGTTATTCACCTTCGAAATTAATTGAATAATCAAAGTTTAAAAAGCAAGTTTTAAAATGAGAGTGAATCATTTTTCATAATTGATAAGTTAGAAACAAAATCTCATAATCATATAAAATGAGTAGACACGCATTACAATGCATCCCTACTAGACAAATACTCATTATCTCTTGAAGTTTTAAAAAGAAAGTACTGGTAATTCCGGTAACTTTTATCAATTTTAAAGCAGAATCAAAAACCAATAAATAAGTCCACAATTCGAAAAATATTACTAAATGTCAAACAATAAAATTAATTGTATCGGAGTAATGACCAGTGGTGGAGATGCCCCTGGAATGAATGCTGCTGTCAGAGCAGTAGTGAAAACTGCTTTATCCAACGGGATAGAAGTATATGCTTTTTACCAGGGATATCAGGGGATGGTTGACGGAGGTGATTCGATAAAAAATATGGGATGGGATTCTGTTGGGGGGATTTTACATAAAGGAGGGACTAAAATTGGTTCGGCAAGGTGCATGAAATTTCGGGAGAGAGCGGGAAGACTGAAAGCTGCTGAAAATTTAATTGAACGTCAAATTGATAATTTGGTAGTAATCGGTGGTGATGGCAGTCTCACCGGCGCCAATTTATTTAGGGAGGAATGGCCTTCTCTGGTTGAGGAATTACTCAAAAAGAAAAAAATCACAAAAAAACAAGCTACAAACCATCCAAAACTAAATATTGTTGGCCTGGTCGGTTCTATAGACAATGACCTGTCGGGAACTGATATGACCATCGGGGCAGACACAGCCTTGCGAAGAATTGCTGAAGCATTAGACGCCCTTAGCAGTACGGCCGCCAGTCACCAACGTACATTTGTAGTAGAGGTAATGGGCAGAAATTGTGGATACCTGGCACTTATGAGCGCTTTGTCATCTGGGGCAGATTATGTATTAATTCCCGAAAGGCCGCCTGAAGCTGATGATTGGGCTAAAGAGCTTTGCGATAAGATTTCTGCAAATAAAAAAGCAGGGAAGAAAAATAGTTTAGTTATTGTTTCTGAAGGCGCTAAAGACAAAAAAGGAAATCCAATAAATAGCTTTCAGGTAGTTGATGTATTGAAAAAAAGAATCGATGAAGATGCAAGGTTGACAATATTAGGACACGTTCAGAGAGGAGGGGCTCCTACTGCTTTTGACAGATACGCGAGTACAGTGTTGGGATATGCTGCCGTTCAACACTTGATGGATGAGGAAGATGATAAGGAATCCATGATCATTGGCTTGCAAAAAAACAGGGTAAAAGCCATTCCACTTATGGAGAGCATTAAGAAAACCCAATCAATTGTTGGTCTCATTTCAAACAAGGAATTTGATAAAGCCATCGAATTGAGGGGAGGCAATTTTAGAGAATCCCTGGAAACCTTCAATACCTTAAGCAGGGCAATGCCAGATCCAAAAGTAGAAAACGTAATACCTTTGAATATTTTAGTGATGAACGCCAGCACACTTGCTCCCGGGATGAACATAGCCGTGCGTACGGCTGTTCGTTTGGGAATAGAAAAAGGTCATCGGGTCCTGGGCGTCAAAAATGCCTTCAAAGGATTGATAAATAATGAGATAGAGGAATTGAGTTGGATGGACGTCGAAGAATGGACGACTCTTGGAGGATCTGAATTAGGGACAAATCGAAAGATGCCTGAAAACAGGGATTTCTATGCAATAGCTAAAAACCTGGAATCGAACAATATTCATGCAATGTTGATTATTGGAGGAATGGTAGGATATGAAACAGCTTATCACTTCTGTGAAAAGAGAAATGAATTTCCTGCCTTTGATATTCCAATAGTTTGCCTTCCTGCTACAATTAATAATAATCTGCCGGGTACTGATTTTAGCGTGGGCGCAGATACTGCATTAAATAGCATCATCGAAGCTGTGGATAAAATCAAGGAGTCTGCAGTTGCGAATAAGCGCGTTTTTGTTGTGGAAGTAATGGGTCGGTATTGTGGATATCTGGCGATGATGAGCGGCCTTGCTACCGGGGCAGAAAGAGTTTATCTGCATGAAAATGGAGTAACTTTGCAGGATCTTCAAAATGACGTCAATATGTTTAAAAAAGCATTTAATGAAGGTAAAAGAATGGGTTTGGTACTTAAAAGCGAATATGCAAATGAAATATATACGACCCCTTTTATCAGCGCTTTATTTGAGGAAGATGGAGGAGACATTTTTGACGTCAGGCAGTCGATATTGGGCCATTTGCAACAAGGCGGAAACCCAAGCCCTTATGACAGGGCAATGGCAACAAAACTAGCAGCAAAAAGTATTGATTTTTTAGTTAAGAAAGCAGGCAAAGGAAAGCACGATGTAGTAAGTATTGGCTTGCATGGCGGACATATAGATTATCGAAATCTTGAAGATCTGGCAAAGATGGTTGATTTGAAGTATTCCCGGCCTAAGGAGCAGTGGTGGACAAGACTAGAAAGGTTAATAAATTTGTTTGGTAGATCTTCGGCCTAGTTTCGGGGAATGGGAATGATAGAATGAGTAAATGATTGAATGCCTAATTCTACACACTTCTTAATTCGTTATTCAATTATTCAAATGTTCGTTATTCATTTTTTATATGGCATGGTTATAACAAGCATTCATAAATATTAGAGGCTAAAAAGCATTAAAAATCCATGAATATTTACCAAGTTTTTCTGAAGTTGGAATATTAATCTTACGCAATTTCCTATGATTATAAGATTGGTTATTGGTTTTTCACTATTTTTTATAAGTTGTAATTCATCCCCTGAAAAGGAAAGAGATTATATCGAAACTTTTTCTCTAAATGATTTTTATTCTTCTGACGAATCGCTGAATAAAATGGTGGAGG
>DAOVVI010000195.1 GCA_030637245.1 Cyclobacteriaceae bacterium | reverse complement strand
GACAAAGAAGGAGCTTGCTATGATTGAAAAAAAGCCTTTAAATTAGGATCGGAATATGCCAGTGAATTACTAAAAAAACATTGTAGGTAAAAGTTAACGAGAATAATACAGTAGAAGTTAATAAATTTAAATATTTATAGAAATTCATTTATTATGAACTGATTCTCATAGCGCAAACTTAGTTGAATAGCTCAAAATTATAGTCAAATAAATAAATTCCTTTACAAAGCAGACAAAAATTGTTAATTTGTTGATTATAATTTTTTGAAGGAATCAAAATTTTGTATTTTTTTTAAATTACAAATTGGTGATGTTAAAATTAGCCTGTATTTTATCGGTTTCGGTTTTCTTAAGCTATACTTCTATAGCTTATGCTCATACCAATTCTTTTCATCCCTCAAAAGTTGAACATAAATCATTGCCTCTGATAGGAATCAGAATCAATGGAGGGGCTAAGTACACCAACAAAGAAAACATTGATGTTGAAATAAAGTCTTTGAAAACTGATAGGTCGCTTTTGGAATCCATGAAAATTGGGTTTGATCCTGACCTATCAAATTCCAATTGGCAACCTTACTCAGAAGAGACTATTAAAATTCAACTTAAAGGTGGAGACGGAGAAAAAAGAATTTATGTACAATTAAAAGATAAGGCCGGCAACAATTCATCAATAGAAAGTAATAAAATTATATACGACACTACTCCTCCTAAAAATCCTAAAATAAGTATCAATAAAGGGGAAAAATATACAAACGATAAGTTAGGAAGGGTCCTCGTGAATGTGAAGGCTGATGATGCTGATGAAGTAATGATATCAAATTCTTCTCAATTTCAGAATGGCAGGTGGGAATCCTATAAAGAATCAATAAAATGGGTGATTGATATGGGAACAGGAGATGGTGAAAAAATTGTTTATGCGAAGTTCAGAGATTTGGCAGGCAATGAATCCCAACCTGTTGGTGCCGGAACAGTATTAGATATTACTCCTCCTGTGGGGGGCTCTATTAAAATAAATAATGGCGATAAATATACCAGGTCAAAAAAAATCAAATTGACATTGGCTTCAAAAGACGCTACAAAAGTAAGGATCGTAAGTAGAGGTATTGGTAAAAATTATGATTTCAAACCGAATGCTGACGGAATAATGGAAATTCGATGGGAAACAGATTCTTTGCAGGGAGCAAAAAGTGTAAAGGCCTATTTTATGGATGAGGCTAAAAATACAACCAAAATTCCGGCCGAAGCCTCAATAATATTCAAAACAACTCCTCCTGAAAAAGCGCAAATTATCATTGATCAAGGTCGTAAATATACTAATAATCCAAAAGGAACAGTAACTGTAAAACTTTCAACAAAAGAAACCCCTCAAAATATCAGAATGTTAATCAGTAATAAGCCAAATTTTGAAGGGGCTAAAGAAAAAACCTTTGCGACTTCCATCTTAAATTGGCAGTTAGATAACGAAACAGATGGCCTAAAATCCATTTATATCAGACTAATCGACCAGGCTGGCAATATATCCGGAATTGCCAAAGCTGATATTTTTTTAGATCGCACTCCTCCTACTGTAAATTCATTTAGTATAAACGGAAAAAGTGAATGGTGTATTAGCTTGAAAGTCATGCTGAATAACGATGTAGATGATGCGTTTGAAGCTCAATACAGCAATAATCCCAATACTTTAAGAAATATAAAATGGGAAAAATACAGCGAACAGCGTACCGATTGGACTATCCTGCCTGGAGATGGTGAAAAAATTGTTTATGGAAGGTTTAGAGATGAAGCCGGGAATATTTCCAAAATTGTTTCAACAAAGATCATTTTAGATATGACTCCGCCTACTGGTAGGTTAATCATTAATGGAGGAAAAAAAGAGACAAATCATCCAGATGGAATAGTAAAACTTCAAATACATCATGATGAGAATGTAATAGGTATGCAGCTTACCAATGTGCCGGATTTTAAGGAAGTAAAACTTTTACCGTTAGAGGAAACTATTGAAAATTGGAGACTGGAAGGTGAAAATGATGGACTGAAAACTGTCTTTTTAAGGCTTAAAGATAAAGCGGGAAATTTCTCAAAAATCTATACTTCAGGAATAATTTTAGACAGGGTTCCTCCAACCAATTGCGATTTAGTTATCAATAACAATGACCCATTTGTCAGGAATAAGAACAAAAGAGTTTCGCTTTCCTTTAGAGCCGAGGGAGTGGACTACATGATGGTTTCTAACAAGCAATCATTCGAAGATGCTAAATGGGTGCCTTTTAAAACTGCAATTGCCTGGACTCTTGTTGGGCCGGAAGGGATTCATTATGTACATGCCAAATTTAAGGATGCTGCCGGAAATGAATCTGAAGTAATCAGTAAAATGATCAAATCTGATTTCGCTCCACCAAAGATCATCAAGTTTGCAATTAATGATGGCTCTGAATATTGTACTGATCCACAAAACAATGTGAAGCTTACTTTTGATGTGGAAGATGCTATATCAATGGCAATAAGCAACAAACATCTAAATGATACCAGTAATATAACAGGTCTCTGGGAACCATATAAAACCAGTAAGGAGTGGAAACTTGAAGGTGAAGATGGTTTAAAAATTGTATATGGCAGGTTTAAAGATGAAGCAGGCAATGTGACTCACGAATACTATGATAAAATAGTGTTGGACAGGATTCCCCCATCAGACGGAAAAATCGCCATTAATAATGGTGCTGAATGGCTCATTGACAAAGCAGGAAAAGGTGATATTCAATTGTATGCCAATGGGGCTCATGAGGTAATGATCAGCAATTCTTCCGATTTTTCTAATAGTAAGTGGGAAGCAATGACCGAAATTAGGAAAGGTTGGATTTTTGATACCAAAAAACCTTCTGCAGAGGTAAATGCTAAATTCAGGGATAAAGCAGGAAATATATCTGAACCAATAAGCACTTCAATTAAAATTGACACCGATCCTCCTAAAAATGCCTCCATATCTATAGATAACGGAGCAAAATATGTAACGAACAAAGACAGAAAAATTAAAATTGATATAAGCGTTGACGGTGCTACTGGGATGAGAATTAGTCAGAATAAAAGTTTCAGAGATGTAAAATGGCAACCTATAGCATCAAGCAAAGAAATTATTTTAGACGCGGTTGATGGAAAAAAAGTTTATTATGCTCAATTCAGTGATGACGCAGGAAATCTTTCTGAGGTTGTAAGTAGTAATATTATTCTTGACACGACTCCTCCAATAATAAGAAAATTTACAATTAATGATGGCGCTGAATGGACCAATCATACTGAAAAAAAAATCAATTTGTCCATTGATGCTGAAGGAGCAAATGAAATGATGGTCAGTGACAATCCCGGGTTTAATAATTCTTCATGGGAACCATTCAATTCAACTATAACAAGTTATGAACTGCCAGGTGAAGATGGCGAAAAGATACTTTTCATCAAATTAAAAGACGAACCAGGGAATATATCAAAAGTAGCAACCGCAAAAATAAATCTAAAAAGGTCATTCTAACCTGAATAGTTCAGTATAAAACCCGTACCAAAATTTCATGGTAATAAAAAATGATTTTTCACTTCAAAAGTTGAATACTTTTGGCCTAAATGTTACTGCAAAACATTTTGTTGAACTTAATTCTACTGATGATGTAATTGAATTTTTTAAATCCGAAAGACAAAATAATGAAAGAACGCTGATCTTGGGCGGTGGAAGCAACTTGTTATTTACAAAAGATTTTGATGGATTTGTTATAAAAATTAACATCGGAGGTATCCATGTGGTAAAAGAAGATGAGCATCATTTTTGGGTAAAAGCCGGTGCAGGAGTTATATGGCATGATTTGGTCGAAAGTTGTATCAAGGCCAATTTTGGTGGTATAGAAAACCTTTCTCTTATTCCCGGTACTGTTGGAGCAGCGCCAATCCAAAATATCGGGGCATATGGTGTTGAAATTAAAGACACATTTGAAGCTCTTGAAGCAAGCAATCTGGAAACGGGTGAAAAAAAATACTTTAAAAATCAAGATTGTAATTTTGGCTATAGAGATAGCATATTTAAGAATGAGTTGATAGATAAATATCTAATCACCAATGTGATCCTTAGACTTACAAAGCAACCAATCCTGCATACAAATTATGGTAAAATTCAAGAAGTCCTTCATGAATTAGCCAAGGAAAAAATAACAATACGGGATATAAGTGATGCTATAATTAAAATCAGGCAGTCGAAACTTCCCGACCCTGAAAAAGTTGGAAATGCTGGCAGTTTCTTTAAAAACCCAATCATCCCAATTGAGCTGCTCAATGCTTTAAAGAAATCATACCCAAATATCCCATCATATGAACAACCCGGGAACTTAGTGAAATTACCTGCAGCATGGTTAATTGACCAATGCCATTTTAAAGGAATGAAACACAAAGGCGCTGCCGTACATATTAATCAACCATTAGTCCTAATTAATCATAATAATGCCAGCGGCCGTGACATTGTTGAGTTGTCTATGAAAATCCAGCAAAAAATAAAAAATGAATTTGGAATTACGCTTGAACCTGAAGTAAGGATTATCTAAATCAAAGGATCAGGTACAGCTACCTCTTCTCCAAATTTTTGAGTTTCTATACCAAATTTTTCTAAAAACTCAACCCCTTCATCTTTTGGCAAACCTTTATATTCGGCATAGGAATATAAATAAATTACACGCTTTATACCCATACTTAAAATCATTCTCGCACATGCAAGGCACGGGGTTAAGGTAAGATAAATTGTTGATCCTTCCACGTTAGTATTATTTTTCACGGCATACATCAGGGCATTTTGCTCCGCGTGAAGCGCTAGGGAGCAACTGCCCCTGGAGTCTCGTTCACAACCGGTTTCTGGCCATTCCTCATCACAATTATGCGTACCGGCCGGAGGTCCGTTATATCCAATAGATATAATTCTTGTTTCTTTAGTTAAAACAGCTCCAACATGTCTTTTCACACAGTGAGACCTTCTGGCAATATTAATTGCCAATTCCATGAAAATTTTATCAAAATCTGGTCGTTCCATTATTAAAAAAATTATTATTCAATTCTCTCTATTTCAAAAGAAATTTTTATATTCGAATTATTCAATCCGTTGTAAAAGAAGTAAAAATGAAG
>DAOVVI010000051.1 GCA_030637245.1 Cyclobacteriaceae bacterium | reverse complement strand
TCATAGATAAAATTTGAAATTACAATCAGAGGATGAATTCCTCTATTTTCTAATTGTTCAGTTGTCCAGGAAATGATATTATTCATTTCTCCATCTACCAAATGAACATCAGTTGTATTGAATAGGACTTTTTGAATTCCACCTGGATAATTAGCAACCACCTTATTTGATAGAGATTTATAACCTCCTCTATGCCGCGAATCTTTGTCACTGTGTTTTAATAAGTTTTGATGAAGTTGTTTAATGTAATTTTCAGACAATCTTATTTGAGTGTAATTCTCATAAATTATTTCGAGTGTGTCATAATAACCTATTACTTCCTGTTCATCTCTTGTCTTTAATTTAGTTATCTTGATATCATTCAGTAGTTTTTTTATTTCTTCATCCGAAAGAGTGGAGCCTTCGATTCTTGTTGATGAACCTATACTTTCAATAGTGGCAATTTTTCGTAACTCTTTGAGATAAACATTTTCTTGCTTTTCAATACTGTTCCATTTCCCTTTGTAAAAATCTATTTGGGAAATTAGATTCAATATTTTCTGATTTGCTATGAAATCAAAGTCTAGTTTATATACGTATTTATCCAAAACGTATCTGTATTTTATCTGAATACAAATCTAAGTCAGACAATTTGAATATCCGAATATTACCCGTATTTTACCTGAATATTTAATGCCTAAGGCAACATAACCGGGTAATAGCAATTGCTATTATTTCTTTTTTATCAATTACTAATCTAATGGATTTTCAATGCTTTTGAAATTTATTTGATCCAGACTATTTGATGAAGTTAAAATTTGTCTCCCCTTGTAGCTGGTTGGCAGAGATAATTATGCTCTATTTCCATGAACCATCATGGATAAAGAAGAAGTGTTTTCATTCTATTTTCAGACAGATCTCAGCTAGAAGACCGAGATGAAGAAAATCTACTCACCAAATCTCTCTTTTGCCTCTTCCATCATAGCAATAGTGGCTGTGGCTCCACAGCGACTGCATCCCACTTGCTGAACTGCAATTAATCCATCCAATGTTCTCACGCCACCCGCAGCCTTCACTTTTACATTTGGTCCGACACTGGCTTTCATCAGTTTCAGATTTGGTATGGTGGCTCCGACATAGCTGTATTTCCCATCGTCTCCTTTCACAAAACCAAATCCACTGGAGGTTTTCACATAATCAGCGCCCACTTTTGTGCAGATCTCACAGAGTTTAACTATATCGGCTTCCTTGGTTACATAATCCGTTTCAAAGATCACTTTTACAATAGCATTAAGCTCATGGCAAACCTCTGCAATAGTTCCAATTTCTTTTTCAATATATTCCCAATCACCTTGCAGTGCTTTACCCACATTGATCACCATGTCAATTTCTACTGCACCATCTTTGCAAGCTTTCACAGCTTCGAATAATTTTACATCAATGGCTGAGTTTCCTGAAGGGAATCCGATTACACAGCCGACTAAGACATCTGATCCTTTTAATAAATCTACAGCCATAGGTACTGCATAAGGTTTTACACATACAGATGCTACATCATATTTTTTAGCAACCCCACACTCCCTTTTCAAATCTTCATCCGTCATAGTGGGGTGAAGAATGGAGTGATCAATCATTTTGGCAAGAGCTAAGGTTTTTGACATTGTTTTAAATTTTAATGGTGAGTAATATTCAAGTTAATGCGTATAAATATTTCCAATAGGATATTTTTCTGTGTTGCAATACAAATAGCTATAAATGTTCAGGTCTGGTTTACTTGTTGTGAACTTGATAGATATGCGTAGGATTGGAAAACCCTGTTCAATTTTCAATAAGTAAGCGCTTTTCTCATCTGCGAACAAAGCCCTCAATTCTTGCTCTGATCCCGTGACCTCAATAAGATATTTCCGGCTTAGTGTTTTGAAAAACGATCCATCCACAAATTCACAATCTAAAAATCTGTTCAGTCCATGGGCAGAAAACCAGTTGGATTCCGTCATCACGGGTACGTCACCAACACACCTTAGCCGTTCGAAATAAATACACGGTGCATTTAATTCATTTTCATCGGCAGGAAAAGGGAGCTCTTTAGGCCAGCTCAGAATCTGAGGTTTCTGAAGGATTATAGTTCGAACATTTTCTCCAACAGCTTCGGAGAAACCCTTTACGGTCAATAAACCCAAAGATTGACGACGCTCTTTCACTTTACTTCCTTTACCATGTTGTTTCTCAATAAAACCTTCCTTGAGGAGCTCATCCAGGGCCTTCCGGGCAGTTGTCCTGGTAATTTTATACGTTTTGCAAAGCTCGTTTTCTGAGGGAAGATAATCTCCAATGGCATAGGTTCCCTGCTGAATGCGGGATTTCAGGATATTGTAAATCTGTCGATATCTTGTTTGCGCCATGAAAAATGAACGTGTTAAATCACAGATACAAAGGTAAAAATTCAACTTGTACGTACAAGTAAGAAAAGAGAATAATTTTATGATAGTTATCTAAATCAGTTGCTCGGTTGTACCAAGTGATGAATATTTAAATCGATGTTTGTCGTGAAGACATGGATATTTCATATTCATCACACGCGGGATGCGAGCGATTGAATTGTAGGATTTTTAAAATCTGCAAAAATATATTACACAGGGATTATATTAAATAAAGAAATCTATATTTCAATTGTATTGTTAGCATTGAAAATTAAGGAAACAAGTATTTAATATGTTATAGTTAGTTAAGATTATGGAAATATATATTTCAAAAGTTATGCTTACATTAGCCAGAAATATGTACGCTTAATGGAATTGTGAAAAATCGACTGTTAAAATTTTTAAAGTTTTTAGGACCAGGCATTATTACAGCAGCGCTCGTATTTGGACCTGGAAGTTTAACGATAGCTTCCAAGCTTGGTGGTCAGTTTCAATATAACCTGCTTTGGATCATTTTGCTATCCACTGTATTCATGATTGTATTCACAACCATGTCAACCCGTTTTGGATTTTCATCCCAAAATACCTTGATAGAAACCATTCGAAACCGATATGGGAAGATCGTTTCCTATTTAATTGGCATAAGTATTTTCGTTGTGTCAATCTCTTTCCAGTCCGGAAATTCGATTGGGGCCGGTCTGGCATTTGCATCTATGTTTGATACCTCACCTGTCCCATGGATTGTATTTTTTTCGGTACTGGCCATTTCCATGCTTTTCTTTCGATCCTTTTACAAGATTCTTGAAAAATTGATGATCATATTAGTATCCGTGATGCTGGTATCATTTTTAATTATTGTTATAATTTCATCACCTGATCTAACGAATGTATTTCAAGGATTTATCCCAAATATTCCAAAAGGATCCGAGCTGCTGACAATAGCTATCATCGCATCGAGTTTTTCTATGAGCGGGGCATTTTACCAATCCTACCTGGTGCAGGAAAAAGGATGGGGAAAAGATGCTTATAATTCATGCGTAAATGAGAGCATATCAGGAATTGTGATTTTGGGATTTGTGTCTTCGTTGGTATTAATTGCCGCAGGGGCTGTTTTATATACTAATGGAATTTCTGTGAAATCAGCAGCAGATATGGGCAAGGCGCTTGAACCTCTTTTTGGCTCTGCTTCATATATTGTTTTCATGATCGGACTTTTTGCCGCATCATTTTCATCATTAATAGGAAATGCCACACTAGGCGGTGTGATCTTATCAGATACCCTTTCTTTGGGAAGAAAACTTTCCGGATGGCCGGCAAGACTTTTAATTATACTCTTGATTATCTCCGGTTCTTTGGTTGCTATTGTATTTAGTGATCTCAGGTTGCAATTAATTGTATTTGCCCAGGGATTTACCATTCTCATCGTACCTGTTATTGGATTTTTTATTTTTCACATAACGAATAGTAAAAAAATAATGGGAACATATAAAAACTCAATCTTCACCAAAATTATTGGAATTATGGGGTTGATGTTGTTGGTGACTTTGGCATTCGGATATGGTTACCTGTTTTTTTTCAATTAATAAATATGATATTCTCATTTGATGTATTTTCCATTTCTTTTAAATAAGTGTTTATGTCAACATTAATTCCTCTTTCTCCAATTGCTAAGGGAATTCTTCAAAACGGCGGTGTTTTTGTGCCAAGTCCGCTGGCTATGGACGAACAGAAACAGCTACTTGAATCTTACCAAAGATTATTGACGCTTTACTACATCAAATCCGGGGCAAAAGCTGTAATTCCGGGAGCGCATACCGGTGAGTTTGCTTTGAACGATATCGATGTATTCACTTACTGGTTGACATTGGTGAAAGAGATGACTCAAAGCTATGGAGAAAATATGCTTCTTATGGCGGCGATCGGAGGAAAGGACGCTTTGAAGCAGGCTCAATTGGCTGCTAAATTTGAGTACGATATTGTGATGGTGGCACCAACTGCATTTGCAGGGAAAGATGAACAAGGGGTGATCGAGTTGCTAACTGAAATTGCTTCTATTATTCCAACATTTGGGTTTGAGCTTCAAAAAGCCATTCCCGGCAGTTACAATTTCACTTATAATCTCTGGTCCAAAATATTTGAAATAAACTATGGATCCAAGGGCGCCTCTTTCAATACCTACCACTCCATCAATATGCTGGAAGCAGCAGCCAATGCCGAAAGATGTGAGCAACTAACCCTTTTTACGGGAAATGATGATCGAATTGTAGCGGATCTCTTTGGGGAATTTACTTTTAAAGGAACTCAGGGTGAAAAAAGTATCCGATACGATGGTGGCCTACTGGGGCATTTTGCTACAGATACCCATGCTGTAGTCAGATGGGTTAATGAAATACTGAATTCAAGAAATACAGAAACCTGGAATTTTCCACTCTCCAAAGAAACCCTGGCTCATGCAGTCAATCATTGCAATATGGTGCTTTTTGACGCCCTGGGAAATTTTGAAAATTCCGTGTGGGGTGTAAAATATCGATTGACGTCTCTCGGTTTACTCCCGGGCCCTTTCTGCTCAACCGAAACAGGAAGGCCTGGCCAGGCAGCAGTTATTGATAAGATCTATGGAGATTATCCGGTTTTGACAGATGATGCCTTTGTCAAAGAACACATCGACTGGATGAAAAAAGAAGTAGGATTTAATTAAAAATGGGCATATGAAATTTTCTGAAATAAAGACAAATAAGCAGTTATGGGAGTTCATGACAGACCCAACCGGAAAATTGATAGAAAGCGTATCACGATTAGACGGTCCGGTCATGATACTTGGTGGAAGTGGCAAAATGGGCAAGGAGCTGGTTGGTCTCATTCAAAATGCAGACAAGAAAATTGGTCAGCAAAGAGAAATTTCTGTGGCTTCCACATTTAGTGATCCCACCGGAAAGGACATTGAGCTTTTCGAACGTTCAGGAGTAACTTGCTATAAAGGCGATCTCTCTGATGAACAGTTTTTATATTCACTACCGGATGCACCGAATGTAGTTTATATGATGGGATTTAAATTTGGCAGCAGCAATGACTGGCAAAGGTCTTTCCATTTAAATTCCATAATCCCTTTTTTGGTGGGAAAGAAATATTTCAATTCAAAAATTGTTGTTTTCTCCAGTGGCAATCCTTACCCGCATACGTCAAAAAATGGAAAAGGGTGCAAGGAAGATGCTCAACTCGATCCTGTGGGAATTTACGGATGGAGTATTGTAGCACGCGAAAGTTCCTTTAGAATTACTGCACAACAAAATAAACATCAAAAAATTGCCTTCTACCGGTTGATGTATGCCCAGCATATGAGTTATGGAGTTTTAATAGATTTGGCGAAAATGGTATTGAATAATGAGCCGGTTTCTCTGGCGATGCCTGCCGTAAACCTGGTTTCTCAGCGGGATGCCAACGAAATAGCGATTTGCGCTTTTGACCATTGCAAAAACAATCCCTGGACTGTAAATATTGCCGGCCCGGTTTGGCCTGTAAGAGAAATAATTCATAGTCTTGAGAGGTATCTCGGTAAAAAAGCCACATTGCTCAATGATGAAGCAGAACTAGCTTTACTGGCCAACGATTCCCTATGCACCGATACATTCGGACCATTTCAGGATGATTGTGAAGATATGATCAAAGGTGCAGCATGGTGGGTGCAGCATGGCGGAGAATACTGGAATAAACCCACCTTTTTCGGCAGAGCAAAACACAATTATTAGGGTATAAATTGACGTATAATTACTTGTGAAAAATCATGAAAAAACAATTTACCTATCCATAGATACGCTGTCAATGTATGGATTTGCCTGCTTTCACTACAAAGAGGAACCCTTGTTAGAGAATAATTTCTGGCTCAGAGAAATCGTATTATCTGCAGGAGAGGAAAACAAACCCCAACAAATTAAGATCCCTAAAAAACTATTGGTAGAAATATCTCATGAAGATAAGATTGTTAATTCTAAAAATTATAAAATCGATTCTAATAGTGCTGCTGTAAAACCAATAAAATTATTGTCGGAAAGGGCAGGATGGAACCAGACCTTAGCTGACCTCGATATTATAAACGCTCATGCCGAAAATGGATATCGGCTGGCGACTTATAGTCATGAAAATCAGGAAATTCCTTTAGGTAGTGGTCTCTCACTGCCTGTATCGGATGATATGAGTTGGATTGGGATGATATTGGTTCATCCTGAATTGAGAAGACAAGGAATTGCACGGTCCATCATGAATTCATGCCTGGAATACGCAAGATTAATTCAAAACAAATCCATAGTCGGACTGGATGCTACACCGCAAGGAAAGCAGGTATATGATTCATTGGGATTTAAGGATTCTTATAAAATCTGGAGATCTGACATTTCAACAGATTTTGAAAATGACCCTGTCTCCATGGCGAACCCAGAGCCTTTAGAACTGGAACGGATAAGGAAATATTTAAACAGAATTAATAATACTGAACGATATCAGATTGTAGAACTGCTTGAGAGTTTGCCAGGCACTAAAAATATAATGGTAGTTTCCGGTGATACTGTTTGCGGTTTCGTGATGAGCAGGCCTGGAAGGATAAAACCATTTATCGGACCACTTATTGCCGATTCAAATAACATTGCGATAAGTCTGTTAAATCATGTGCTAAAACATTGGAAGTCTATGGGACATGCACATGCTTTTATCGATGTTCCGGAATATCATATTGGAGAAAGGTCCATTTTTACAAATGAAGATGATCAGTCTAACTCACCAAAAAAGTCACAATTTTCCATAAATCCGCTCAGATCGTTTGTCAGAATGTACCAATTGATCTCTGAATCGGAGCTGGAAGAAAACCTTCAAAAATCCCTGCCTCGCCGGAAGGCGGGTATGAGTGAGGAAACCAATATAGCATTGAAAAAGGCAATAGATTCATATGAAAAAACCCTAACCTACATGGAAAAAGAAAAGAGGGATATTATTCCGTCGATGTACGCAATTGGCGGACCGGAAATGAGTTAGTTAGGCAAAATCATTCCTATTTTCTCCACTTTGTAATTCGATACGAAACACCGCCACTTACAAAATAATCGAATGTGTCATCATTATATCCAAATCCGCCATAGAGATCCAATTGCAAATCGTCATTTAATAAATAAGCGCCTCCAAAATCAAAAAATGTATCAAAATAGTCTCCATTGAAATTTCCATAGTTTTCAAAGAAAACGCTGAGTTGATCATTTACTGAAAGCACCAGGTTTAATGTATAAAATCCATTCGGTTGTGCTCCATTTCCATCAAAATCGGCGCCCAGATTTGTAGTGATACTAATAAGATCTGATAATCCTTTTGAAGCCATGATATTGAATTTTGTCGAAGGATGGTCGGGTTTGTAATCTTTAGAAATCATCCTGGTTTTATAGATGAACTCAAATCCTACCGCCGGAGCCTTTTCGGTTTCCTCAAAGATATTGAATCGCAATCCGAAGTTAGCCATATTCAATCCACTGGATTTAAATTCGCTATTGAAGTGCTCTGCAGAAGAATTTTTTAATACCCAATGTGTTTGCAATTCTATTTTATCTGTAATTCCAAATCGTATAAATGCCGGCAATTCAAAATCATTTCTTTTATAATTGTCGGCATTTCCTCCTCCAACCTGCAAGCCAGTTTGAAGCTGAAAAACCATTTTCC
>DAOVVI010000374.1 GCA_030637245.1 Cyclobacteriaceae bacterium | reverse complement strand
TAAAAATACAGTTGGGCGTATAACACAGGTAAGTGTGCCACTTCGATCCGGCTTAATAATTTGACATTGTTTGCTGCTGTAAGCTCAGCCTCATCAAACAATTCTTCAGCCGCATATATAATTTCAGGTGTTAAAAAATCCATTGTAGCAGGATCGTCATAAATACTGAAATGAATACTATCACGTTTTACTTTCTCGTGCAAAAGCGTTATATATTGCTTAATATAAGGAGCTGCAGCACCATATACATTTTCCACAAACTCTTCGATCAAAGGCTGGCCTTCCTGGTATGGATTCCACATTAATTGTGCAAAAACCCATGCCCGTAATTCAGAGAACTCTCCACCACCGTTATTAGCAACATTGCTTCCCTGAGCAAATAATCCAATACACTTATGGTCAGCGTAATAAGCTGGATTTTTAGTAACCGCCTCGAAATTTGGATAAGGTATTAAGTAGTGATTAAAATCAATGTAGTAATCCCATATGGTTATTCGATCAGTTATTTTTCCCCAGGCGGCCATTCTTTTCAGAAAAGGAATATGACTATCACACTCACCTAAAGCATGCGCGTTACAATAGTTATAATGACACATTCTGATCGTTACATTCGGACGGGGTTTTATGGTTTTAGGAGGTACCTCGGTATAGACATAGGCTAATGTTTGCAGCTTTACATCAGGGTATGCTTTTGCTACTGAATCGGCTATCTGGTTTACAAAATTAAGTACCGTTCCTGAATGGCTTCCTTCAGCCTCATCCAAAGCCGAACAGGCATCACATTCACACCAGAGGTAGCCATCGTTCTGATCGACTGAAAAAATCTCTGCGCCTGGATTTTCCTTAATCCAACGAAAAACTGTTTCGGTGGCAATCTTTACAACTTCAGGATTGGTAAGACACAATTGTCCCTTATGCGTATCCAGCAGCCTTTTCCCATTCACCAGTGAAAAGTATTCAGGGTGTGTCTTCATATATTTATCCGGAGGAACCAGCTGATAAAAAGTGTGTACAAATGGCTTCATGATGTAGCTTCCACCAAGAGAATCAGGAATTGGAACAATTGTAGGATTTAAACGATTATGAAGCGCCCACTCAGTATCGTATGCCTCTTTATACCATGCTTCGCGATATTCGAATACCGGCTTTTCTCGGACGTCAATAGGACTGACAGTTATGTTTTGGAGTTGTGGAATTTTAACTACTTCCTTCGTGTACCAGCGGCATCCAAGTTGATTGGACAGAAATCCCAGAACACCATACAGCGTACCTCTCGGTTCTCCACCGGAAATTATCATTTCATCATCCTTTGTGCGGATTATATATTCTTCCTTACCAAAATCCGATATATCAAGACCGGATAAAAGCCTTTCAGGCGCTCCTGTAAATCCTACATAAATAATTTTTAAAGAATTTTGTTTCGAATTCGTTATCGGAATCTCACAATTACTCATTTTCATAAGCATTCTTTGTAGTTCTCGTGCTGCGTATTTCTCCGATGAGATCGCATCCGAAGCAACAAAAATCACGTAGTCGCTTTTTGCATTTTCTACCAGTGTTATTTTGTTTGAATCACAACCTGCAGTAATTACTCCCAACGCGAAAAGAAGCATTATCGTAAATTGGCTTTTCATGGCGAAAAGGCAAATTTTAAGTTTATGTTGATTTTTCATTTTTTAGATTCCTCTATATTTTTTGATTTTGAAATATAAAGTTTAATAATTATTCCCTGAATTTTTCAGGTTAAAAATCTTTTTTATACATCGTTTAAAATACTTCGTATTTTTTAACTTATTTTGCGGCCTGCTTAAAAAAAGACATTAAAAAAATTATTATATATAAAATGGCATTACCAAAAAAATTTCAACATCCCTATGCATATGATCCGAAATATCAAAAAAGTGTCGCTTATTTCAGTATGGAATTTGCAATTGATCAACCGTTAAAAACATATTCCGGTGGTTTAGGTTTTTTGGCTGGTTCACATATGAGAAGCGCCTACGACCTAAAACAGAATATGGTTGGGATTGGAATATTGTGGAAATATGGATATTACGATCAGGTCAGGAGAGGAGACCAGACAATGGATGCATTATTCCAGGAAAAACTCTATTCATTTTTAGAAGATACTGATATCAATTTTCAAATAGATATCAACAATCATTCTGTTCATGTTAAAGCATTTTATTTGTCTCCGGAAATATTCGGAACGGTACCAATGTTTTTCCTTTCTACAGATGTTCCTGAAAATGATTATTTAGCGCAAACAACATCGCATAAACTTTATGATTCTGATCCTGCCGGAAAAGTTGCACAAAGTATTCTTCTGGGTGTTGGTGGAGCAAAGTTATTGGAATTGTTAAAACATGAAACGGAAATCTATCATCTCAATGAAGCACATGCCTTGTCTCTGGCTTTTTATTTACTGAGTCAAAATAAAGATTTGGCAAGTTTAAAAGAAAAACTTGTTTTCACCACTCATACTCCGGAAGAGGCCGGTAATGAAAAACATGACATTCGGCTGCTGGAAAAGCTTGGCTTTTTCTGTGGGATTTCATTGGAGGAGGTTAGGAAAATGACCGGTGTTAATAATAATGAGTTTAACCATTCACTGGTAGCATTACGGCTTGCTAAAATAGCAAATGGAGTGTCAAAAATCCATGGAGAAGTATCAAATAAAATGTGGAATAAATATGATGAAATATGTCCTATTATCTCCATTACTAATGCTCAGAATAAAAAATACTGGGCGGATCATGAGTTGAGTAAAGCACTCGAAAGTGATGATAATGAATTATTGGTCAATCGGAAAAAGGAATTAAAAAAAGCGCTATTTGATATTATTGCCGACCAGACCGGTGAGCTTTTAGACAAAGATGTACTTACAATAGTTTGGGCAAGACGATTTGCTGAGTATAAAAGGCCTGCAATGATCACAAGTGATGTTGAAAGATTTAATAAAATTATATCCAATAAGGACAAACCGGTTCAGATAATTTGGGCTGGGAAACCTTATCCTATGGATTACAACGCAATCAGCACTTTTAACAGCCTTGTCCACTTAAGTAAAAAGCATAGCAATTTAGCTGTTTTAGTAGGATATGAATTAAAGCTTTCCCGTATGTTAAAATGTGGGGCCGATATTTGGCTAAACAATCCTAGACTTCCCAGAGAGGCATCAGGCACCAGTGGCATGACGGCCGCCATGAATGCGTCTATTAATTTCTCTACATATGACGGTTGGATACCAGAGTACTCTAAACATGGAGTTAATAGTTTTATTGTTCCGCCCGTAGATCTTTCGCTGCCGGTTCATCAGCAGGATCAACTAGATTCACAAAATTTACTTGATATCCTCGAGGATGAAATCATTCCAACATATTATAATGATCATGAAAAGTGGGTATCTATTATGAAAAGCAGTATGCAGGATGTTGTACCATATTTCGATTCTGAC
>DAOVVI010000341.1 GCA_030637245.1 Cyclobacteriaceae bacterium | reverse complement strand
TTCATCTTTATGATACGAAAAAAGATAGCAGAGCTACCGCACGAATCCTGGAGATGGAAGAACTCAGGCATATGGATCTGATAATCGGACCTTTATATTCCGGACCTGTTAAGTTAGTTTCTGACTTTGCTTTTGAAAACCGGATAAATATGATGAATCCGTTGTCGAACAACTCTGAAATAACAGGCAACAATCCATATGTTTTTTTATTCATGCCATCAAATGAAATTATGGCCAGGCAATTAGCGAACTTTATATCTTCTGATTTTGAGAATAAAAATGCTTTTATTTTCCATGGAAATAATACAAGAGATTCATTACTGGCATATGCATATAAAAAAGAAATCGAGTTTAAGGGATTTACTGTTTGTCACATCGATGGCGTAAATATAGAAGATGCGAAAAATATTCTCGATGTATTGACGAATACGGTAACTATTGAATTTGATGCAAGCGAATTTGATTCATTGGTTTTTGAAGACAGAATCGAGGGAAATTTAAGAATTAGCGAACAGGATTACCTTGTTATTCGACCCGATAGCATTGGTCATGTATTTGTTGCATCAGATGACCCGGCATTGGTTGCAAATACAATTACCGGTCTCGAAACCCGGGGTGATAAAATCACATTGGTTGGTTCTGAACGATGGTTGGATCGGCGAGTTATTGACTTAGGAGGATTAGACAGGTTAAATGCTCACCTGATTGCGCCAACTTTTGTTGACAAAACCAAACCTAAGTATGAAGGGCTTAACTCCATCAATATGGAATCATTTAATGCTTATCCTACACGGAATTTTTATATAGGTTACGAAGTAATGATGACGGTTGGTAAGATGATGGGAAAAATGGGAAATTTATTTCAATATGATCCCGGTATTAATGATTTCATTCCGGGAGAAATATTTCAAGGTGCCCTCTATGGAAGCGAAAATTGCAATCAAATTGTGCCTATTATAAAATTTGAGAATTCAGAATTAGCTGTTATAAACAAAGAAAATTAAAAACTCAGATATACCTGGGTAATTGGTGCTGGGTCCTGGGTGTCTTTGACAGAAATACTTGAATAATAAGTTGCGATTCAATAAACTAATAAACACTCAAAATACTGAGTTCAGAAACTATGTTGATCAAAGAAAAAAGTAAATCCCTTTTCGCAAAAGCTAAAAAGCTGATACCTGGTGGTGTCAATTCTCCGGTCAGGGCGTTTAAAGCAGTAGGTGGCGACCCTCTTTTTATTAAGTCTGCAAAAGGAGCTTATTTATATGATGAAGATGGAAATAAATATGTAGAACTGATCAACTCCTGGGGGCCTATGATCCTGGGTCACGCCAATGAAGAAATTGAGCATGCCGTGATCGAAACGATTAAAAAGTCTCCTTCCTTTGGCGCTCCAACTGACGCAGAAGTTAACGTGGCCGAGCTGATCATCGATATGGTCCCGTCAATTGAACAGGTCAGAATGGTTAATTCCGGTACAGAAGCAACCATGTCAGCAATCCGGCTGGCAAGAGGATTTACCGGAAGAGATAAGATCATAAAATTTGAAGGATGCTATCATGGTCATGGCGATTCATTTTTGATAGCTGCGGGAAGCGGTGTTGCTACTATGGGCACTCCGGACAGTCCGGGCGTTACCAAAGGAACTGCGGCAGACACCCTGACTGCTCCATATAATAATCTTGATGCAGTAGAAGAACTTGTACAAAAAAATAAGGATCAAATTGCAGCAATCATCATAGAGCCCGTTGCTGGGAATATGGGTTGTGTCTTACCCAAAAAAGGATATCTGGAAGGTCTTCGCAAAATATGTGACAACCATGGTATAATCTATATTTTTGATGAGGTTATGACGGGTTTCAGGCTTGCAAAAGGAGGTGCCCAGGAGGTGTTTAATGTCATGCCGGACTTAACCACGCTGGGGAAAATCATTGGCGGGGGAATGCCGGTAGGCGCTTATGGTGGAAAAAAGGAAATCATGAAATATGTTTCTCCAGAAGGTCCGGTATATCAGGCGGGTACATTAAGTGGAAATCCAATCGCAATGAGTGCCGGATTTGTTATGCTCAACCATCTCAATACACATGGGGAGATCTATTCAAATCTTGATGACATCGCAACAAGGATTATAAATGGATTTAATGTGAATTTGAGTAAAGTTGGGAAAAATTATACAATGAATAGCATCGGGTCCATGCTTAGCTTATTTTTCACTGAAAATGAGGTGTCAGATTTTGAATCGGCAAAAACATCAGACACTGATCTGTTTGGAAGGTATTTCAACGCCATGCTTGAAAATGGAGTTTATATAGCTCCTTCCCAATTTGAGTCATTGTTTCTATCGACTTCAATCGATGAAAGAATAGCTGATTTAATTATAGAAGCAAACTTAAAATCACTGGAACGCATCTTATGATTAATCAAATACAACCTGCTTACTTTCAATAATTAAGCATTTAGCAATTAAAGCTATACTTAGAATTATAAGCTATTGATAACTCATGGATTCTGAGTGAGTTTTTATGGTAAATATGATTTTCATTTAAAAACTTACATCCGGTTTAATTGGGAGTTACCAATGATCATTTCCTTACTATAAATTAATAAATATATTTGTTCAGGTCATTGGCTATGAAGATAGTCGTTATCCATAAATTAAATTTTTTTCGAAGTGAAAAGAATAATCTTTGCGATATCATTTTTTACGCTTTTTCATGTACTTGAAGAAGTAAACGCCCAAAATGTAAATCTCAATACAGAAGCTAAAACTCTAACCTATGAGGAATTATATGATACCCCTTATGATATAAATAAGCTTTTTATCCACCTGCAACCCATGTATGGAGAACTATTTACTACCAATTCTACTGTTGGATGGGGCATAAAAGCACAATACTATTTGAAAAACCTGGCGGACTTTGAAGGGCATATCAGGGCTCCGTATGGCAGATCTTTTGATCTTACCAGGGATGCTGCCTTTAAAAACAGCACTGTCGATAATGAAGCCAGACCTTTTACCTATTTTGAACTAATTGGCACTTATCATATCAAAGACGAAGAACAAGACACTGAAACAAAATTTATTTTATATTCTAAAAGGTACAAAGGGGATAAATGGGCTGCAACTGTACCATCACATACGATCATCCCGACCAAAGTGAGAAGAATCTATGGGGCTCGATTTGGCGGTATGGCCTATAAAAGTTCTGTTGACTACAATAGAATAATGGATAAACAGAGCGTTACCCTTATTTCTGATGAAGGCGGAGAAATAGGTGCGGATGAATCGGTTTATGGAAATATGTCTGCTGTAGGTTTTTATATTGGTGGTTCAATGGTGTTAATTAAAAACGTAGCAGTGCAGCCTGATAAAATTTATGGCACTTTAGTCAATGACTTAATTTTTACAACTTTTTTTGATGTCAATTTCACTCCAATGGTCACAGTTGATGATATTTATATTGACGGAATAAGATATTCATCGGAACCAATTCAGAAAAGTGAACTCGGCTTTCGTGCTGGTCTTGAGGGCAAATTTAACCGGAAATTTAGCTGGGCATATGGAGGAGAAATCGGGTACAGACCGGGACTGAAACAAAGTGGATTTTTTGCTTTGATCAAAATCTCGTTCCCTGTTTTTTCAACTCAGCTTAGATATCAGGTAGAAAGCTTTGGGAAATAGAAAGACATT
>DAOVVI010000162.1 GCA_030637245.1 Cyclobacteriaceae bacterium | reverse complement strand
ATTTGAACTGGGGTAAAATTAAGGTATCCAGGTTGAGATTCTTGAGTATTGGTAGCAGCTGCTATTGCGGCAAACCCAACCCCGCAACCTGCACCAATGAGTGCTCCCTGCCCAGGCTTACCTTTTCTCCAAGCTTTTATGGTTTTTATTTGGGATATTGTAATATTTAATATGGTTCCCATATCATGATTTTCTTTTATAATTCCAAACTGTATCAATATTCCATCATCAATTCTATTTTCCAGGAGTAGGTTGATTCTTGAACTATCCATTCCAATTAAAGACCCTTCAATTTCTATTGGTTTCCCTTTTTTCAAATCTAAATTATTTATGTTCATAGATTCAATTTTCTTTGCTGGGTCTCCATATCTATAGAATGTAATTACTTTGGCGTTTTTCCTGAGAATAACAATACTTTGAACTTGTGATTCTATGCTAATAGTACTGGGAACCAGGAGTTCAACTGAAATGCCATAGTTGTTTTGATCATTATTTCCAGCTATGCATTCAGTTTTTATTGCTGCAAAAGCAATAAAAAAAGTCAGAACAAGAATTTCGATCTGATTTAATTTTCTAAAATTTTTCATGACAGACATAAAATATTCAGGCTAAAACCTTATTAAATTTAAACATTAAATAGTTGAATGTCAATGCGATAATCCATAATGATTATTTTAATATTTTCAAATATTGCAATTAATTGATGCCCTCAGGTCAGAATTATTATTTTTCGATAATAATTAGAAGTCAAAATCAAAAGATGAACTATTGTTCATTTATTATCAAATCGCAAAAAATAAAACAATATGAGTTTAAGAGAACTTTATACCACCCAATAAGTGTTTTTATTTTGTCGTTTAATAATTAAAGTTGACTTATGAAAAGACATCAATTCTTCGTGGCAGTATTTGTAGTTTTAAACATCTTGTCATCCTGTAAAAAAAGTGCTGATACTGAATCAGATAAAAATACCGCGAAATTGGTATTTTACTTTGAGCATTTTGCTGATGGAAAAGAGCTGGCGCTTGATGAGATGAAATATATAAGCACTGCTGGTAATCAGTATGAAGTAACGGAAATCCAATGGTTTATTTCAGATATTACGCTGAATAAAAATGATGGAAGTAAACTATTATTGGATGATGAAAAATTTGCCCATTATATTGATACCAACCTTCCTGAAACCGGAAAATGGGTAGTTACTGATGCAATCCCTGTGGGAGAATATGAATCTATATCCATGATTTTTGGGATAAAAGGTGAAAAAAATAAACAGCTAATGTACACTGATCCCCCGGAAAATGATATGCTTTGGCCTGTGAATTTAGGCGGTGACCAGGGAGGATATCATTACATGAAACTCAATGGATTCTGGATTAATAAAGAAGATCAGCGAACTCCTTTCAATTTTCATTTGGGGGTTGGACAAGAAAAAGATGCAGATAATAATATTACGGGATTTATTCAAAACTGGTTTGAAACCGAATTGCCTGCTTCATCATTTTCGATAGATGAAAACGAAACCAAATCCATCTCTATCCGCATGAATGTTGATAGTTGGTGGGACAAACCCAATATGTATAACCATGATGAACACGGCGGAAAAATTATGCAAAATCAAAAAGCTATGAGAATGGGGGTAGAAAATGGGAGAAGTGTATTCTCAATAGGATCAATAGCATCTGTTGTTGCTGAATAATGAAAATTGGTAATTATTGTCACTAAGATATTATTTTAGAAAACTATATTTGGAGATTAAATTAAGAATAGATCATGAAAAGATTTGTCACAATTGGAATAGCATTACCGGTATTTATTATGTTGGTAATTTGGTCATGTAGTTCGGATAGCAATGAGGAAATAAAGGTAGAATCATTCAATGCTACCCCATATGTAATTCCTGAAATGGCCTATTTTCCGAAAAATCTGAATATTCCTGCGAATAATCCGATGACCATGGAAGGCGTCGAGTTGGGCAGATACCTGTTTTATGATGGAAGGTTATCCGGGAATACATCAAAAGATATGCTCATGAGCTGTGCTACCTGTCACATCCAGGAAAATGGTTTCGAAGTTGGGTTGGATCATCCAAAATTTATAGAAGGGAAAACATTTGGTCTGCCTTCAGAAGAATATCCTGAAGGTGAATCTACGCCCAATTATATGTTGCCAATAGTAAATTCGGTGTACAATCTCAACGGCTATGGCTGGAATGGATTTGTGCATGAATCAAATTATCTTAAAGGTAGTAGTGAGAACAATGTTCCCTCAGAAGAAGATTTCCATTTTAAAAATATAGAATCGTTTGTTTGGATGGCGATCACAGCATCTCATGAAATGAACAGTACAATAGAGAAAAGTGTAGCGGCTATTGATGCAATTCCAATGTACAAACCAAAATTTGAAGCCGCCTTTGGTACCGAAGATGTGACCTATGATCGCATCAGCAAGTCAATTGCTCAATTTGTGAGGTCGATAGTAGCGCACAATTCAAAATTTCATAAATACCTCAGACAAGAAGCTGAATTAAGCCTACAGGAAAAGAAGGGTCATGATTTATTCTTTTCCGAAGATGCAGATTGTTTTCATTGTCATGGAGGTTCAGTCCTAATGACTACCAATCAGTATTTCAATAATGCCAAAGACGTAACTTTAAATATTAAAGATCTGGACCGGAATTCTATAACCGGCGATCCTATGGATAATGGAGCTTTTCGTGCGCCCTCATTGATCAATATCGAACTTACTGCTCCATACATGCACGATGGTAGATTTAAGACGCTTGATGAAATGATCGATTTCTATTCTGAAGGCCTGGTTTATTCTGATTATGTACATCCGCTAATGAAAAATGTACGCGAAAAAGGTGTTCAACTCAATGATGAAGACAAAGCAGCTTTGAAAGCTTTTCTCCTGACATTAACTGATCATGAAATGATACGGAGTTCGCAATACGCTTGCCCTCCGGCATTGAAAGAGTGGAGTGGTCAATAGAAACTATGCCATTCTGTCCCGTTTCCTCCTAACCCGGACAAGCCGGGAATAATTGTCCTCTAAAAGCTATTTGGGCTAATTTCCAAACCATTGGTATGCTTTTTGAGTAAATATTAATGAAAGGAGGTTAAAATGAATATTCTTGATAATAAGACATTTCTAAGAGATTTATTGGGGCAAAGTGATTTGATGAACACCGTGAATGGCGGAGTGCGGAAAACAGAATTTAGTGTTAAGAAAGTTGGCAATGATATTCTGATTCAAGTTTCCAATCCATCCATCGCACCGGAATCTTTCAATTTCACTATCAATAAAAATGAACTGTTAATCAATGTAATGCGTTTTAACAAATCTTTTAGCAATGGCCAACCAATAATGTATCCATTGTTTTTCAAGGTGATTCAAATACCATATTACGTTGATATCAACAGAATCGAAGCAACTTTTGAAAATGGAGTATTTAAGGTTTTACTGCCATACAATAACAATCTTCCTGATAATCCGTTTAGAGTACATATAAAAAACATAGATAATTAAACATTGACCAGATAATTTCTAAAACCCCTGGATTGATTTCCTGGGGTTTTTTTATTGAATAAATCGTAAGTACTTCATTTTTATCATTTCTGTTCCTTTCACTGTTTTTGTATTTGATGAATTATTCCTAATTTGATAATATTATCAGAACTCAAAAACAAATGAAACCGGTATACCCGCCTGCCGGCGAGGCAGGGCCGGAGCAAATTAGACACATAATGGATGATTAGGTGCTCTGGCAAATAAGCAAGGTTTCGCAAATTATAAACATATGAAAAATACTGAACTTTCCAGAATCATCAATATGCTTCAAAATGCCTACGACGGGGCTGCCTGGCATGGAGCTTCCATTATGGAAATATTAGAAAAAATCACTGCAAAGCAAGCTTTTCAACCGTCAGAACATATACACCGAATCTGTGAACTTGTACAGCATATTACTGGCTGGAGAGTTTTTGCCATCAAGCGACTGGAAGGAGATGCATTTTACGAGGTTTCACAATTCGATAACTGGAAAACCTTTAAGAATCCCAATGAAGACACCTGGGAAGAGATAAAAGCTGATTTAGCTGAGAGTCAGAAAAATATACTAGCTGCTCTTGAAAAAATCAGTGATGATAGATTAAATGATGAGGTAGAAGGAAAGGCTTACAACTATTATACATTGATTCATGGAGTCATTCAACATGACCTTTACCACCTTGGAGAAATAGCGCTTTTAGCCCATGAAGTGGAGACATGAGATAAAAGCAAAAGTCAATTGCATGCATTAATATATAATGATATTTTGATGTCTTTGCGTATCATATAATTTGGGCTAAATTCCAATCCACTTAAATTCATATTGCTTTTCCGGGATTTTTATTCGGTCAGAAATTCGCTTTAGCCGATTTGGCAAGGCCATTAAATAATCCCTGGCTTTTTCAGCCGAGTCATTAATATCTTTAATATTTTCAATATTCCATTGCTTTAAAAGTGATTCAAGAATATCGATGTAGTCCTGGGTGGTGTAAACCCTAATTCGTTGAGCAGCATCAGAAAAGTGGGTGAACAACTCTCCAATCGCATCACCGGTTTCTCTTAAGAAATGAGCCGGCATCACAATCTTTTTGCGCATCATATCTTCAAAAGCCAGCATCGCCTGACCAGGATCAAGTTCAAATATCCGGTTGATAAACTCGATATAAGCATTAGCATGCCGTGCTTCATCTGCGGCAATAATTCCACAAATCTTGGCAAGACGCTGATTACCTGCATTTTTCGAAAAGCTGGCGACACGACGATGAGAGATATTAGTGGCCAACTCCTGAAAACTGGTATAAATAAAATTCCGGTAGGGATCATGTCCTGTACCAATATCAAAACCATCATTGATCAGGTGCTGGGTAGAAATCTCCATTTCACGCATATTGACCCTTCCGGATAGATATAGATATTTATTAAGTAAATCTCCATGCCTGTTTTCTTCAGCAGTCCATCCTCTTATCCATTTCGACCAACCATTTCTTCCTTCCTGGTCAATTCCATCAACATCCATCAACCATGATTCATAAGTTGGGAGAGCCTCTTCGGTAATGGTGTCACCGATTAAAACTGCCCATAAATCATAATTCATCTCTTTCGCCAGCTCCTGGATTTCTTCTATTTCTTCGAAAAATTCAGATGACTTAGAGTCAGGCAATAGCTCTGATGGCTGCCAATTTTTTTCTATAGGTTTTAAATATTTATCTAACAGTTCATCCATTGACTTCTCAATGGTTTGCATCACCTCCAGGCGTAAGTTTGGTATCTTCATAATTGGTTCAAAAAAATCAGGTATTCATGAATTATTATATCCATAACACAAAACTGACTGATATGTTTTGAGGTTTTGCCCTTAAATTTTTTACTCAAAAATCAATGTCGGATCCAATGGATACCTGCCAAAATCTTT
>DAOVVI010000482.1 GCA_030637245.1 Cyclobacteriaceae bacterium | reverse complement strand
GTTTATACCAGGCAACTGGCAAGGAGAGGTGAACTCTTTACACATGATAAAGATAAAATGGTGATCTCTCTTATGAATGTAAAGGATTTACTGGAAACAAAATTTAAAACTGTTCACAAGGATGCGAATCTCGGAGAACTGGTGAAAGTGATTACTTCTTCTAAAAGAAATGTTTTCCCAGTTGTGGATGATGAAGGCATATTTTGTGGTGTTGTACATCTGAATGATATCAGGGATGTAATCTTTAAACCTGAATTATATGATTCGGTTATGGTCTCCAGCTTAATGCACGCACCAATGACTTCTGCTACCAAGGATGATTCCATGGAAGATATTGTTGAGAAATTTCAGAGGACGCCGCAGTTCAACATTGTCGTATTAGAAGATGGTAAATATATTGGATTTGTTTCACGAGCCAATGTCTTTTCAAAATACAGGAAGATGCTCAAGGAGTTTTCAGAGGATTGATTTTAGCAAGTTTTAGTAATAAATCTATTCTCTTTTTGTATTATTTCGTTGAATTATTATGTTTAATCGTATTTTTATTGTTTTATAGTAATAATGATATGAAGCAAATAACATTAAATATTCCGGAAAATAAATACCGGTTTTTTCTGGAATTGGTTAAAAATCTTGGTTTTATAAAAGTTAAGGAGGAAGATAACCTCAGTAAGGATCAAAGAGAATTTATTGAAGATTTGAAGGAATCACTTACCCAGGTTGATCTTCATTTGAAAGGTCAAATAAATTTAAAATCAGCAGATGAGCTTTTAGGTGAGTTATAAAATATACTATACAGACAATTTTGAAAAACAATTAAAGAAACTGTCAAAGAAGTACCCCTCTATTAAAAATGATTTTCAATCTTTATTATCCTCTTTAAAAACTGATCCCAGGAAAGGTCAAGCACTTGGAAAAGATTGTTATAAAATCCGGATGTCCATAGCATCTAAAAGAAAAGGTAAATCTGGAGGAAGCAGGGTGATTTATAGTGTTAAAGTTATTGCTAATTCAGTTTATCTATTGTCCATTTATGATAAGTCTGAAAAAGAAAATATTAAGGACAGTGAGTTGGATTTTTTATTGAGTAAGGCAGGTCTTTTATAAGAGTATTATCTGTCAGTCCTATCGCTTTTTTACCAACTTTATAATATCTATTTCATCTTCTCCCATCTGCAGTTTTTCAGGAGTGCCCACATCCAGCCAATATGAATTGTCATCCACATAACCCATGATATTATAAGATTTTGCTAATCTCAAATACACGTCAATAATTGAAAAGCAGCCTTCTTCATCAATTAATTTGAAAATTGAAGGATGGATGACATGAAGACACGAAAAAGCAATTTGTTCCAGTTCGGTATTTGGATTTGAGGCGATGATCTTTTCTTTTGAAATGACATTCTCCCAGCCGCAAAGCCTTTTGCTTTCATCAAAAAGAAAAAATCTGCTCCCCGGACGATGCCTCACCAAAACAGTAGCCAGGGCATTATTTTGTTTATGGAAATTATAATAGTCCAATAGATCAATATCTGTCAGCGTATCCACATTATGTACCAGGAATGGTTCATTGTCATCAAAAAACCATGAAGCTTTTTTTAATCCTCCACCGGTATCCAGTAATTCGTCAGTTTCATCAGAGATTTGAAGGTTGATATTAAAATTATTTTTGGAGTGAAGAAAATCTATTACTTTATCAGCAAAGTGATGAACATTAACAATAATTTCATCGAAACCATAGTTAATCAACCGTCGAATGATAATTTCCAATAGGGGAGTACCATGAATCTCTGCAAGGGCTTTTGGCCGGTCATTAGTAATTGGTTTTAACCTTGTGCCAAGACCGGCAGCAAATATCATTGCTTTCATAATTCTTCTTCCGGCTGATCCCGGTGAATTAAATTTATCATGATTTTATCCTCATATTTTTCGCGAAGATTTTCAGCCATTTGTTCTACGCAATATACAGACCTGTGTTGACCTCCGGTGCATCCAAATGCTATTTGTAGATTTTTGAACTCGCGATTTAAGTACTTATCCACCGTTTGTTCCACAAGTTGAATTGAATTATTCAAAAACTCATCCGCTTCACCACCCGCTTTAAGAAAATCAGCTACCTCATCGTCTTTCCCATTTTTATCCTTAAATCGCTCATATCGACCCGGATTATGAATTCCCCTGCAATCGAATATAAATCCGCCTCCGTGTCCATGTTTGTTTTTCGGCATTCCTTTGTGATATGAAAAACTTAGGATCTCAATATTAAGAGGAACAAGCGTGTTGAAATCCCTTCTGTATTTCAATAATTTCCTGGATTCCGTAAGACTTTTTAATACTTTTTCCAGGTATGGAAATCCTGGAGGGAAAAGATCATTTTTCAGAATATAATCCAACTGTTTCAAGGCATAGGGAATGCTCTTTAAAAACTGCGTTCTGCGTTCATAAAAGCCTCTAAAACCATAAGCCCCCATGGCCTGCATAAGTCTGACCAATACAAAACCACGATAATATGTGATCCAATTCTTTCTATCAAAATTGATATATTCACCAAGAACCCCTAGGTAATGATCCAACAATATATCTTTAATATCTGATGGGATATTTGCTTTGGAATCATACAAAATGGAAGCGACGTCATACTGAAGAGCTCCTTTTCTCCCGCCCTGGTAATCG
>DAOVVI010000449.1 GCA_030637245.1 Cyclobacteriaceae bacterium | reverse complement strand
CAATTTCACTAAAGACCTGGGAATCGATTCTCTGGATTATGCTGAATTAACCATGGAATTTGAGCAAGCTTTTGATATTAGAATTCCCGATAGTGATGCAGAGCAATTAACCACTATAAACCAGGCAGTGGATTATATAAAAGGGAAATTGGACGACAAAAATTAATGCCCTGCTAACAATCAACTGTTAACTATTCACTTAATTATTGTGTATAAAGTCAAGCTTTTTTTGTTAAAGCACCAAGCCTGCCTGCCGCAAGTAGTTAACAAAAACAAATGACAAATAATTTTCAAATTCCATTTGTTAAAAAACCGAAGCAGTTTAGATATTTGAGTTATGAAAACTTTCGGGATGGTTTATTTGTAATTTGATGTTTGTAATTTGTTGTTTTTTATAAATTCTATATTCTTAGTTTACAGACGGACAATCAGAGCGTAACAATTAAATCATTTAATGAAGTATTTGTTTTTAGTGCAGGGAGAGGGTAGGGGGCATATGACCCAGGCAATTACACTTTCTAAAATCCTCAATTCCAATGGTCATGAAGTCGTGCATACATTTATTGGCAAAAGTGATCGAAGAGTCATCCCAAATTACTTTTTTGAGCAAATCGAATCAAAAGTAGAACCATTACACTCTCCAAATTTTATCCTTGACAAAGACAACAAATCCTTAAATCTCACAAAGTCTATTATCCACAATACACGATTTTTAGGTACATATAAAAAAAGTCTTGAGCAAATCAATCAAAAAGTAAAGGAGACCAAACCTGACGCCATAATAAACTTTTATGATTTTTTAGGAGGATTTTTTTTCAAGTTTTACAATCCTCAAAATGTAAAACATATCTGCATTGGCCGCCAGTTTTTAACCAATCATCCGGATTTTCCATTTGAACCTGGTAGAAATATAGAAAAAAAACTATTTCTACTGAACAACAATATTACCTCTCAGAACTGCGATAAATACCTTGCACTTTCATTCAGACCTTATGATCCTGTTAGGATTAAAAATACGGTCGTTGTGCCACCATTGTTAAAGGATGAAATAAAAGATGGAAATATGATTCGTGAAAATTTTATTCTCGGGTATATGGTCAATGACGGATACGCGGAAAACATTATTTCATGGCATGAAACCAATCCGGATTTGGAAATTCATTGCTTTTGGGATAGAAATAACATGCCTGCAAAATATAGCCCACATGAGAATTTAACTTTCCACCTAATAAATAATGAATTGTTCACTGATCTCATGAGGAGATGTAAGGGATATATTTCAACCGCCGGATTTGATTCAATTTGTGAAGCTATGTACCTTCAGAAACCTGTTTTAATGGTACCTGTTGAAGGACAGTATGAACAAGCATGCAATGCAATCGATGGCGAATTGGCTGGGGCAGGAATTCGAGGATCGTCCTTCGATGTTTCACTACTCATAGATTTTTTACCTGGTTATAAACCGAATAGTGAATTCCATCATTGGGTAGATAAGGCAGAATCTGTATTCTTGGAAGAACTAACCAATTTATGATAATCAACCATCTTGTAATTTATTTTCTGCTAAATTTGTTCCCGTCGTATCTGTGCAAGTTGATCTATGGCATTCATTAGTAAGAAAAAATTAGTTTATACTATTAAAGATGCATTGCGGAAGTACCTGGTAAACCAGGGCCGCGAAGTTGAACTCCCTATAACTTATAATGAGTTACACAGATTTAACAACGCCATTCCATTTATTGATAATAAAGGGAAAGACACATTATGGGAAACTGTTTTGCATTCTCAGAGTGAAATGATACACGTCCATGAAGCGCTCAAAAAAATCTATGCCCTGCTAAAATCCTCAGGAGACGTTTCCGTAATTGAGCACCTTTATATAGACAGAATAGATCTTTGTACCTATGGAAATACAAAGCCTTTCAGGATCAGGATAGTAAATAAGATCAATGACCTTTTTGATTATTTTTATATCAAAACTGCTGACGCCTCCAGGGTTTATGGCCTTGAAATAGAACATCTTATTTCACCAAATAAAATCAACTTTTTAGTGAGTGGAGCAACGTTGGTTGAAGAACACATTCAAGGCATACCCGGAGATGAGTTCATCAATAAAAACCTGAAAGATCCACAACTCAATATCATGAGGCTTGCCAAAGAATTTATCAAATTTAATGAAAGATGCCTTGTGAGTTTGTTGGGAGATATGCATTCCAGTAATTTTGTAGTTGAGATAATCCCTGACTTTGATGAAATACATTACAGGATCAGGGCAATTGACTTTGACCAGCAAGCCTACGAATCAAGGACAGCCATCTATATGCCTCAATATTTCAAACAAAACAATCCAATAATTAAGCTTGGGATGAAAAATCTTGCCCCCGAATTGGAGATGCAGTATCAAAAGGAAGAAAGATCGCTGATTGCCAATAGGCTTAAATCGAAAATTTCAGGTCCTGCTATCAGAAATCTTGTAAAAGCCATGATGCAGGATAAAATTGCTCCAATGAAAAACGTGAAATCATTAAGAGAAGATCTTTCGAGACTTTACAATGATAAAGAATTTTTAGCATGTCAGAACATGGGAGAAATTCTCTATACTAATCTCAAATTTGTTTTTAAATATCCAATCAGACATAAGTATTCATTTGTTAATTTATAATCATCATGTTTACAGGAATAGTTGAAGCCGCAGGCGTCATAAAAAAAATAGATATTGAAGGAACCAATAAAACATTCACCATTGAAGCTGATTTTGCTACTGAAATGGGGGTTAACGCAAGTCTTTCTCATAACGGAGTATGTCTTACAATAGTAAATGTTGCAGGAAATACCTATCAGGTAACTGCTGTTCAGGAGACCCTTATCAAATCAAACCTTGGCGAACTCAATGAGGGTGATATTGTCAATTTGGAAAGGGCTATGGCTTCCGGATATAGATTCGATGGCCAT
>DAOVVI010000007.1 GCA_030637245.1 Cyclobacteriaceae bacterium | reverse complement strand
TGGTCAAAGTTTTTACAAACCAAAAATGATGCCTATATAGAACTTTCGTCATTGGCAATACATATTCAAATCGATCCATCACTGATAAAAAAAATTGAAGAATGCATTGATGAAAAGGGACAACTCAGGGAGAATGCTTCGACTGAGTTGAGAAGGATCAGATCCGAAATTCGTAAAAATGAACAGCGAGCCAGGAAAACACTGGATCGGGTAATAAGAGATACAAGGAAATCGGATATGTCGCCGGAAGATAGTTCATTGACAATCAGGAATGGAAGGCTGGTCATTCCAATAAAAGCGGAATATAAAAGGTCAGTTAAAGGATTTATCCATGACGCTTCAACTTCAGGAAATATTATTTTCATCGAGCCCGCAGAAGTATTAGAGATCAATAACGAACTAAAAGAGCTTTCTTACGGTGAAAAGAGAGAAATCATCCGAATTTTAACCGACCTGACTGATGAGATTAGAACACATAGAGAAGATATCTCTCGTGGTAGTTTATTTTTGGGTATTATCGATTTGATCAAGTCAAAAGCTTTACTTTCAATTGAATTTGAAGCGTCTGTCCCCGCTTTAAATAAAAATGGTAACATTGAATGGATTGGAGCGATAAACCCTGTACTAAAGAGGGCCCTGCTAAAGCAAGAAAAAGATATTGTACCATTATATGTTAAGCTTGATCGTCAAAAACGGATTTTGTTGATTTCCGGTCCTAATGCCGGAGGTAAATCGGTGTGCCTTCAAACAGTCGGGTTACTTCAATATATGTATCAGTGCGGATTACCTGTTCCGCTTTTAGAGGGATCTGAAACAACAATTTTTAAAGATATATTTATTGACATTGGAGATGAACAGTCTATTGAAGATGATTTGAGTACATATAGTTCGCATCTGAAATCCATGAATTATTTGCTTAAAAATGCAAGTAAAGGAATGTTGTTTTTAATTGATGAATTTGGCGCAGGTACGGATCCACAATTTGGAGGAGCTATTGCTGAAGCAATTCTTGAGCAATTGGCACAATCCAAGGCGATGGGCATCATAACGACTCATTATAATAATCTGAAAAAAATGGCAGATGCTCATGCTGGGTTAATCAATGGAAGGATGCGATTTGATGTGAAAAAACTGGAACCTCTGTATCAACTTGAAATCGGGAAACCCGGAAGTTCTTTTGCTTTGGAAATTGCCGGAAAAATCGGACTGCCGCAACACTTGATCCAATCGGCCAAAAAGAAAGTCGGGACAGATGCTGTGGAGCTTGATCGCCTTTTAACTGAACTAGAGCAGGAAAAGAAATTTTATGAAGAACAAAGCAAGAATTTTGAAAAGCAAAACAGTGTTCTTGAGCTTACCATAAAAAATTACAAAGACCTTCAATCCAATATTGATGAAAGGAGAAAAGTGATTTTGAATGAAGCTAAAATTGAAGCTAAAAACCTGCTAAAGGAGACCAATCAGCGAGTCGAAAACCTGATTCGGAAAATAAAGGAGAGTAAAGCTGAGAAAGAAGCAACTAAAAAATCCAGGGAAGAAGTCAGGAAGTTCGAAAAGGAAATCAGAATAGAAAATGTCAGCAAGAAAGAAAAGGAGATAAAGGTGATTGCCGGGGCTATTGACTCTGGAGATTTAGTGCGGATAAAAGGTCAGCAATCTGTAGGAGAAGTCTTGCAGATTGGCAAAAAGGATGCCGAGGTCATGTTTGGAGATCTGAAATCAAAAGTCAAGCTCAATCGTTTAGAGAAAATATCGAGAGGAGCTTTAAAGGAAATTAAGAAAAAACAGTCATTTTCCATCAAGGGGATTAATATTAATGAGCGCTTAGCCAATTTTCACCCTGATCTGGATTTAAGAGGGAAAAGAGCAGAAGAAGCGCTTCGGATTTTAGGTGGTTTTTTAGACAATGCCATTCTATTTGGAACACCTAGTGTACGCATCATTCATGGCAAAGGAGATGGGATTTTGAGAGAAGTTTTGAGAGAAGAATTGAAAACTTATAAGGACATCCGGTCATGTTATGATGAACACGCTGACAGGGGTGGGGCTGGAATTACTGTGGTGGAATTTAGGTGAAATTTTAGACACTCCAAACTCCAGACACAATAATTACTATGTTTTCATATTCACCCACACAATGTATTTTCCCTGAAAGAAACACGCTTCTTGGAAACTGATTTGTTCAGCTTAAAAAAAATCAAATATGCTTTTCAGCATGATAGGATGATCGAACCAGCGGGCCAGACTCCACATAAGAAATACCTCTTCTCAATCCTTCTTCACGATAAAGGTCAAACTTGTCCGGATGCACAAATTCCAATACTTCATGGTGAAGTTTTGTGGGTTGTAAATATTGACCTATTGTCATCACGTCGCAACCATGAGCTGCCAAATCGTCCATGGTTTTGAAAACCTCTTCATCCTTTTCCCCAATTCCAACCATGATGCCGGACTTAGTCTTTTTGCCAAATTCCTTAGTCCGTTTGATTTGTTCCAGACTTCTGTAGTAGTTGCCTTGCGGCCTTACTCTTCGATATAACCGCTCAACAGTTTCCAGATTGTGAGAAACAATTTCCTGTCCTCCGCTAATCATTCGAATCAAAGCATCCCATGTATTTTTGACATCGGGAATCAATGTTTCAATAGTAATATCTGGGCTTAATTCTTTTGTTTTTACCACTGTCTGATACCAGATTTCAGCGCCACGATCCTTTAGTTCATCACGATTAACAGATGTGAATACGGCATGTTTTACACCCATCAATTTAATTGCCATGGCTACTCTTCCCGGCTCTTTTTCATCATACTCAGGTGGCCGGCCCGTGGCGACAGCGCAAAAGGAACAAGCTCTGGTGCACACATTTCCGAGAATCATAAATGTTGCCGTACCATTGCCCCAGCACTCCCCCATATTCGGACAGTTGCCACTTTCACAAATTGTATGCAGTTTGTATTTATCGACAAGCTCCCGGACTTTGAGATATTCTTTACCCACAGGCAGCTTAACCCTCAACCAACCTGGCTTTCTGGTATTCTGCTTTTTATTTTCATTAATCGCCGGTAATTCTATCATTTTTTAATGATTTTAAAAATGTAAAGATAATAGCTTTCGCCAAAATAATTTATGAATAATGGAAGTACCAGAAAATCGTGTTTACTATTAATCCTTAACGCCTGGAGCCATAAAATAGGGTTGCATAGGCCGATGGGAAAATGTTGGAATTCTCTGTAGTGGGAATCAGTATGATATCCCTGGTAAAGAAATCGACCTGAAATCCGACTTCTACCCCAACAACATTTGACTTAAACGTTCCAAATTCAAAGGATACCCCCGCTTTGGCATTCAACCCGGGTACAATGGAAGATTCCCCAATACCCTGAAGAATGTTGCCCGATCCTAAAATTTTCTGATTCTTATTAGGGTCATATGGTTCTTTTACTGTTTGATTCCCTTTTTTTACTTCAACATAATATGGAGCTTCAATCCCTAGTGTTGGTCCTGCGGCAACCAGCCCATTTACCTGAACACCCTGCTGAGATGCTTTTTTGAAAAAAGTGAATTCTCGTAAATATGACAATCTTAAGCTATATAAATAGTGTTCCTTTCCTCCAATAAAGGTATTGCCAGATTCAGAGTAATAGCGTTGTTCCTGAGGGTGCTTTACATTTACAATTTCTATAATTCCCCCATGGAATCGATCTTCTTTTAATTCTTTGGAGTATTTAAAAAGGAATCCTCCGATCAAACCACTATTTGTAGCCTTGGTGATACCCCATATCATTTCTGTACTGTATTCATAATTACCACTGTACTGTGCATGTGCAGTATGAATGCAACACAAAAAAATTATTATTCCAACAAATGATTTTGATACCTTCCTCATAGAAAAATCTTCATAGGTATAACGATATTATACAAAATTAGTTTATTGATGATAATTCCAAAGTAAATAATTGTTTAAAAATATCCTCCAGAAGACATCTCTTATTTTATTTTCTATTGGAGAAGGCCAAATTGTCGCTCCACAACAGATGCCGAGATCCCGAGGTGAGATGTATTATAAATACATTTGCCGTGATGGATCATTAGTAATTGGGGCGATTGGTGAATCACATTAAACCGTTGCGCGACTGTATTGGAGATATCTCTGTGGGCAATAATATCAAGTATATACAAATCTATATTTTTTGACACGATTTGCATTTTATTCAATGCCAACGAACTGATAGAACACCTGGAACTGTGCTTGAATAAAACCTTTGGAGCATCAAACGATTTGTTTATCATTTCACTCAATGCTTCCTCAGAATTAATCCTACTCCAATTCATTACCTAATACCAAATTTTGTATTCTCTACTATCGTATTTTGGTTCCTTGGTTTTTTCATCCATTTTTTCAAGCTTACCACTATTATCAAACAAGCTCAACCATATCCTGGTAAACAGACCGGCCTTTGGCCCTCCCTGGTAATTTTGAACTCTTGCAGAGGCAATTTGTTCTTCTATGTCCTTAGTCAGCCTTGTTTTAGTTCGATAATTACCTATAATCTGCTGATTCCGATCAGAAATGTTTCTGAAATATTTGTCTCGTGCATAATGTCTCTTTATCCTGACTTCACCGCGGTATTCATACATATTAAGAGATTTACCTTCCAGTTCCTGCTTCCGATGTTTGGGGGAAAGTCCTACAATATCTCCGGAATAATTGCCGGTGATTCGAGAATCCTGTAACATAAACCTATCCTGTTTCCTTTTTGAAAGAACTTTTATGTTACCTTCATCTCCAGTAAAATTCAAGGATTTACCCTGCAATTTCTGGTTCCTGGATTTTTTAGACATTGCCCTTATATTTCCCGAATAAGTACCTGTGATTTTGGAATCCCTCAACATAAACTTATCCTGTCTCTTTTTTGAAAGCACTCTTCTATTGCCTTTATAGCCAGATAAGTTCAATGATTTACCCTCCAGCTCCTGGTCTCTGGCTCTCTTTGAAAGCACATGTCTATTGCCTTTGTAGTTGGATAAATTCATTGATTTACCTTGCAATTCCTGGTTCCTGGATTTTTTTGACATGGCTCGTATCTTTCCCGCATAAGTACCTGTTATTTTGGAATTCTCCGACATATATTTATCCTGTTTCTTTTTTGATAGTACTTTCATATTGCCTTCATCTCCAGAAAAATTCAAGGATTTACCCTGCAATTCCTGGTTCCTGGATTTTTTTGACATTGCCCTCAAGTTCCCGGAATAACTACCTGTGATTTTGGAATTCCTAGACATAAATTTATCCTGCCTCTTTTTTGATGGTACTTTCATATTGCCTTCCTCTCCGGTAATATTCATGGATTTACCCTGCAATTCCTGGTTCCTGGTTTTTTTTGACATTGCCCTCATATTTCCGGAATAAGCACCTGAGGTTTTGGAATTCCCCGACATAAATTTATCCTGCTTCTTTTTTGAAAGTACTTTGACATTACCTTCGTCCCCAGTGAAATTCATGGATTTACCCTGCAATTCCTGGTTTCTGTATTTTTTAGACATCACCTGGATATTTCCTGAATAACTGCCGGTAATTTTCGAATCCCGTTTCATAAGTTTTTTTTGCCCACTTCGAGAATACACTTTTATTCCTCCAATATTTTGCGTCAATAGGGGATTACCTCTGGATTTTTGTCTATTTTTCCTGGCATTCAGATCACCGGCGCTTAGAGTCTGCCTTTTGGTTTCATACTTTTTCCATTGGTCTTTACTCTTCTTACTAATGGATTTTAAATCACCACTCCATTTTGCTGTATATTGTGGCCCTGGAGTTTTCGCTGGTCTTTTTAATTCACCTTTATGCTTTTGAGACGCTTTCGACATATATTCATACTTTAACCTCTTGTGATTTCTGGCAGGTAATACAACGTCTCCTTTGAAACTCGCCGATGATTTTGAATAATACTTCCTTCGTTTTTCATCTGATTTTATGCTTTGAGCTCTGAGATTACCAGATGATTTTTGCATGGCTCTTGAATCATATTTATAGGTTTGTTTTTTAGCTCTTTGCGCTTTCACATTGATATCGCCCTTGTAGGTTTGTGTTAAAGAGGTATTGGCGATCGTCCTGTTTTTTTGCCGGTTTCGATGCTTTGCCATTGACCTCCCGGGATTTTTTTCAACTCTGGTCTTAATCTCATTATAGTCTTTCTTTTTGGCCTCAGGTTGTAAAAATATATTACCGGAATGCTTTTGAATTTTCTTACTGGACTTCCTGTAATCCCTTTTAGGTGATTTAATTTTACTATTGCCTTTGCTGGATATAATGACCATTGAAGAGTACTTATTGCTGAGTTTCGAATTCCGTTTTAGAATCACATCACTACCAAAACTTTTATGTTTTTGGTTCGAACTCGCTCTAAAATATGATTTTCTTGATTTTTGTGTTTTTAAGTTTTTCCTGGAAGGATTTTTTTCAACCCGCTCTTTGATTGCCGTAAAATCCTTTGGCTTGGGATCGATCCAGATATTCCCGGGATATTGGGTTTGATTTGATTTCTTTTTGTAATAAGCTTTTTGTAATCCTTTATTTTTTCTTTTTACATTACCTTTGCTTTTTCTTTTTCTCTCCTTTTCTGAATACTTGCGCCTTTTTAATCCAGTTTGCTCGGTTTTTAATTTTGTAGGAGGTTTAGACTGCGCTAACAGGTCTGTTTGCACACAAAAAATTGCGCAAAACACCAATGAGCTAATTAAAAGGATATTACTCCCTTTTCTCAAATATGTTAACCTGTTTATCAAATTGAATTTTTGTCTATCGATTGAATCGGATATCTATTCAAGCATTTTACTTTTCAAAGATACCATTTCCCATATTTTATATAATAAATACGTCTATTTAAGATACCAATTGTAATATATACGTTAAAATAGTATTCTTTTAAAGCCAATAAAGTAAACGAGAATGTTTGATAAACCAGTTTTCTTTACACCTTTATCATTTATATATATTTCTTATGCGTAAAAGGCATCTGCCTACAGGTGGATTAACATCAAGATCAAATAGCTAAATTGCCGGAGAAATTTAATTTTCAAACAAATTCATTGAATTGCCGATCAATCTCCCGAATGTAGGCAAGCGCCGAGATTTCGACTCATAATAGTATCTTCAATTATCTACTCCCCTATGCACAAATCATACTCGCCGGCAAGAGAGGCAGGTAACTCCCTACATGCCATCTGGTTGCAACTTAGGTGTGGCATCTCTCAGACCAGAGTGTCACTACCACTTACTAATACCAACTTACTCCCTTTTCTTTTTTCCTGCTCCCTGCTACTACCACTTCCCACTTCTTTGGATACTTTTAAAAAACTCGCTTCTTGGGAGACTGAATTAATCATGTTAGTTGTATTTTTGGGCATTCAATTAAATTATGATTAAATATCAGGAACATTTACTATCCAATGGTTTAACATTGATTACCCATGTTGATAAAAGCGCTCCATTAGTTGTTGTAAATATTTTGTATAAAGTTGGTTCGAGAAATGAACAGCCGGGAAGGACTGGATTCGCTCATTTATTTGAGCATTTAATGTTCGGAGGATCGAAAAATGTACCGGATTATGATAAACATTTACAGAAAGCAGGCGCTGAAAACAATGCTTTTACCAATACGGATATTACCAACTATTATATCATATTAAGTGCGGAAAATATTGAAACTGCATTGTGGGTAGAATCGGACAGAATGCAATTTTTGAATTTGGATAAAAAAAATCTGGCAACTCAAAAAAAAGTAGTAGTTGAAGAATTCAAACAGCGATATCTGAATGTCCCTTATGGTGATGTATGGTTAAAACTCCTGCCATTGGCCTATCATGTCCACCCTTACCAGTGGCCAACAATTGGTAAGGAAATAAGCCATATAGAGAAAGCTTCCTTGAAAAATGTTCGGGAATTTCACGAAAAACATTATGCACCAAATAACGCTGTGCTAACAATATCGGGAAATATTGACCCAACAAACACTTATGAACTTGCAAAAAAGTGGTTTGGAAATATTCCGGCTAATCAAAACGGGCATGATCAAATTACCTCTGAACCTCGGCAAACTTCATCAAGGTTTTTAGAAATTGATGCAAACGTACCTCTCAATTCGATCTACAAGGTATATCATATGCCTGGAAGAATTAATAAAAAATACATAACTGCTGACCTGCTAAGCGATTTACTCGGGAGAGGAAAATCTTCCAGACTTTACCAAAGCCTGGTAAAAGACAAGAAAGTATTTAACGACATCAATTCCTATATTACAGGCTCAGCCGATCCGGGATTATTGATTATATCCGGGAAAGTAAATCCTGATATTGATATTGTAGATGCGGAAAAACGTATCGTAGATGAAATTGACTTACTAAAAAATAATTTAAAAGAAACTGAGGTCGAAAAGGTTATTAATCAGGCTGTGTCTTCAACTTATTTTTCTGAAACCGAATTGCTTAACAGATCGATAAATTTGTCAGTTGCAAATTCATTAGGAAATACAAACCTGGTAAATGAAGAAATCGAATTGGTCGGTAAGGTTAAGAAAACAGACATACTAAATATGGCAAATGAAATTTTGGTGAATTCAAATTGCAGTACACTTCATTACAAATCGAAAAAGTAAGTAGAACATAAATTGAATTTTAGTTAGATGAATCAAAGCACTTTATTCATTGAGCTTCATTACCTTCCATGCATACAGTATTTTGTTTATTTAAGCTCCTTCAACAAAATCTTTATTGACCCTGACGATGTTTACTCCAAACAGACTTATCGGAATAGATGCAGGATCAACGGTGCAAATAATGTTGAAAATTTGATAATACCTGTGAAGAAGATTTCAAATAAAAAAATACTAACCCGTAATGTTGAAATAGATTATAACCAAAAGTGGCTCAACAAACACATCCGGGCTATAAAATCTGCTTATGGGAAGGCGCCATTTTTTGAATATTACGGGAACGAACTAGTTGAAATTTACAATAAAAAACCAGCTCACTTATATGAACTCAACAAAGACTTGCTGACAAAATGTCTTGAAATATTGGATATAAATTTAAAAATTGAATTTTCAGATAAAACAGATGTCATTGAGAAAAATGGCGTATATGATGCCAAAAACAAGATAAATCCCAAAAAATCAATGCCTGGAAATTCCTTTTTTACATCCGTGGATTATTTCCAGGTTTTTGGCAATAACTTTGTTAATAACTTGAGCATAATTGATCTAATCTTTTGCGAAGGGCCTCAGGCAAGACAAATTATAGGAAAATCCTGCGTATTGAGATAGACAAATTTGATTAATAACTGTTTAATTATTACGTTCGTTAAATATAGAGTGACAGGAATATAATAATTATCCAAATACCTGTAACTTTATATATTCAGTATTAGAATATGGAAGCAAAATTTTCAAATAGAGTAAAAGAAGTTATATCCTTAAGTAGAGAAGAAGCTTTGAGATTGGGGCACGACTATATTGGCACCGAGCATCTGCTATTGGGAATGATTCGTGAAGGTGAAGGAGTTGCGATAAGCTTACTTAAAAAATTAGGCGTGTCTCTGGATGAATTAAGACTTTCTGTTGAGCAAGCCACCAAGGGTACGGCAATAAGTAATGTTAAGAATTTAGCCAATATTCCATTGACCCGTCAATCGGAAAAAGTACTCAAAATCACATACCTTGAAGCAAAGATTTTTAAAAGTCAATTAATTGGCACAGAACATTTGCTCTTGTCAATATTAAGAGACGAAGATAATATTGCTACCCAAATTTTAGAGAAATTTGATATCAATTACGAGGTAGTAAAAGAATTGCTCGAGTATCAAACTGAAAATCCGATTTCATCTTCTGATACAGATGAAGGAGATGATGATTCTTCAAGGATATTTGGTAGTTCGTCATCCGGAAGTAGCAGAGAGACTCCATCAAAACCAACTGAAAAATCCAGAACTCCTGTTTTGGATAATTTTGGAAGAGACCTGACCAAGATGGCCGAAGACAATAAACTTGATCCAATCGTTGGACGGGATAAGGAAATTGAGCGGGTTGGTCAGATATTGAGTAGAAGAAAGAAAAACAATCCAATTCTCATTGGTGAGCCAGGAGTAGGCAAAACTGCAATTGCTGAAGGTTTAGCATTAAGAATTGTGCAAAAGAAAGTTTCAAGAGTTTTGTTTGGTAAAAGAGTAGTTACGCTTGATCTGGCTAGTTTAGTTGCCGGCACAAAATATCGCGGCCAATTTGAAGAGCGCATGAAGGCAGTAATGAACGAACTGGAAAAAACTCCCGAAGTTATTCTTTTCATAGATGAGCTACACACCATAGTTGGCGCAGGTGGCGCCAGTGGTAGTTTGGATGCCTCAAATATGTTCAAACCGGCATTATCTCGTGGAGAAATTCAATGTATTGGAGCTACTACACTTGATGAATACAGGCAATACATTGAAAAAGATGGCGCACTTGCAAGAAGGTTCCAAATCGTAATGGTCGATGCAACCACACCGGAAGAAACGATTGATATTCTCAATAATATTAAAGAAAAATATGAAGATCACCATCATGTGAGCTATACTGACGAAGCAATCGAAGGATGTGTGAAACTCTCTGATCGATATATCTCCGATCGATATCTACCGGATAAGGCAATCGATGTATTGGATGAGGCTGGAGCACGGGTTCACATCAATAACATTCATGTCCCTGAGGATATCGTTGAACTTGAGGAACAAATCGAAAATATCAAGAAAGAGAAAAACAGGGTTGTGAAAAGCCAAAAATATGAGGAAGCGGCACAACTCCGGGATAAAGAGAAAAAGTTCATTGAACAATTGGATGCTGCAAAAACCAAATGGGAAAATGAAACTAAAACTAAGCGTTACACGGTTGATGAAGAAAATGTGGCAGAAATCGTTGCCATGATGACCGGCGTCCCAACAAAACGAATTGCACAAAATGAAAGTGAAAAGCTTTTAGGTATGAATTCGGAGCTTAGTAATAAGGTGGTGGGACAAAAGGAAGCTATACAAAAGCTGGCAAAGGCGATTAGAAGAACAAGGGTAGGATTGAAAGATCCCAAAAAACCAATTGGCACCTTTATTTTCTTAGGTCCGACAGGCGTAGGAAAAACTGAATTGGCTAAAGTTTTAGCAACATATTTATTTGATAAGGAAGACGCCATTATTCGCATAGACATGAGTGAGTATATGGAAAAATTCTCTGTATCCCGGCTTGTGGGAGCTCCTCCGGGTTATGTAGGCTATGAAGAGGGCGGTCAACTTACAGAAAAAGTCAGAAGAAAACCATACAGTGTTGTACTCCTTGATGAGATAGAAAAGGCTCATCCGGATGTATTCAATATACTCCTTCAGGTACTTGATGATGGGATACTAACTGATGGTCTTGGAAGAAGAGTTGATTTCAGAAATACCATTTTAATCATGACCTCCAATATCGGAGTTCGCGACTTGAAAGACTTTGGCTCAGGTATTGGCTTCACTACAAAATCAAATGAAGCCAGCGCAGATGATATCATGAAATCAACGATTCAGAATGCATTGAAAAAGGTATTTAGCCCTGAATTTCTTAACAGGTTGGATGATGTCATTATATTCAACTCCCTGAAGCGTGAGCATATCCATGAAATTATTGAAATTACACTTAATAAATTGTTCATAAGAATTGATTCCCTTGGATACTCTATTGAGCTGACAGGAAAGGGTAAAGACTTTATTGCAGAAAAAGGTTTTGATCCCCAATATGGAGCAAGACCGTTGAATCGTGCAATTCAGAAATACCTTGAGGATTTAGTGGCCGAAGAAATTCTTAAAGGTGACCTAAATGAAGGAGATGTCATTATAGCAGATCATGATGGAAAAAGTGACTCCTTAAAAATCAAGATCAAAAAGAAAACAAAGAAAAAAGAAGAAAAGAAAGACGAATAGGTTGCCTTGCAACAACATAAAGAGGCTGTATTAAAAGTCAGTGTGGCATTCACTTACTTTTAAGGCAGCCTTTTTTTATTCCCTTCTACAAAATTTAATTTTTCGGAAATTTCCATATTTATTGGGTGACCTTTTCTCCTTTTTTACATAAAGGGTAATCAACAACCTAAAAAGGTGGAACTGGAAAAAATACTAAACGGCGATAAAAGCCAGATTGATACCATTTATAAAAGCTACAAAGCCGAATTTATCTCCTGGATTGTAAAACTTTACCATTGTTCGAGTGACGACGCCGGAGAGGCATATCACTTCGCTATCGTCACATTTTACGAAAATGTTATAAGCTCAAAGCTCAAAGTATTGGATTGCAGTATCAAAACCTACCTTTTTGCCATAGGACGCAATACGTATCTTGAAAAACTGAAAGCACAAAAAAAGTTTGAGCAAAACTGCAACGAAAATGTATTGATCAATCTGCCGGATGTCGAAAAAACAGATACCTTGATAAAAGAGCAACAATTCGAAAGTGTTGAGCATGGCCTTGATAAATTGGGGGAGCCAGGTCGAACTATATTGGAACTTTTCTACTATCATGGAAAGTCCATGAAAGAAATAGCTGAATTGCTTCAGTATAAAAACAGCGCAACAGTAAAAAATTTAAAATACAAATATCTTATTAGGTTAAGGAAAATTGTTGAAGAGGAACAAAAAGTAACACAAAGCAATTATTATGAATAAGCGTAATTTACATATTGATCTGATTGAAAAATACCTGGATAGTAATCTGGATATGAAGGAAGTCGAACTTTTTCAAAAAACGCTAGAAAATGATGAGGAATTCGTTAGAGAATTGAACGACATGGAATTATTGATAGACGGAATTAAAAAGACCGCATCTCTAACCACCATTGAGGAAAAACTAGAGCGATTTGAAACAAGCATGAAGCTCATGGAAAATGAAG
>DAOVVI010000270.1 GCA_030637245.1 Cyclobacteriaceae bacterium | reverse complement strand
GATTAAACGTTATAGGCGTGCTGAACTTGCCAACCTTGAATTTATTTCAGGGTTTCAGAATCTGTTGAATCATTATACAGATCCTGAAATAAATTCAGGATGACCCTAAGCGCCTTTGTTGGTGTTGTCACCAACAAACTAAAATGCGCTACAAGAGCTTGTTGGTTAAAAGATCTGCCACACCGGCAGGCTGGCAAAATGGATTATTATTGATGCCCGCCTGCCGGCGAGGCAGGAGATTTTTTATTTCTTTTTATGAGGTGATGCCTGAGCTTCAGACGATTAAAAAAAATGGAAATGATCGTAATAAAAAACGTTTTCAATTTTGATGTGTTTTCGTTCAGGCACTATTCATCACTCAACCGGGAAGGTCTGACGACTTTATATGATTTCCAAAAACCCGGATCTCTTTGCACCTGCTCTTCAAGTGGTTTACCTCCATCAATTCTATCTTCTTCAGGAATTTCATGGATCTCTTCCAATTCAAATTTGTTATTGATCAAAGCCATTTCCACATAAAAATTGCTTCGGTCATTTTTCTTAAACATCTTTTTCTTAGTAAGTCTTGTTCCTCCATCCACGGAAATATCGTTCAGATACCACTTGTTTCCCACTGGCTTATAATGCACCATGGCATGTAATTCAGGATTGGTAATGCCAAATCCGGCAAGAAAAATCAAGGGCCTGGCTATCGGGGGAACCACAATTTCGCTATCATATTCTATGGAAATAATGGCGTCGCTTTCTATAGAAATATAAATATTTCCCACTTGCCTTTGATGTTCATAGACACCTTTACTTTCAAAGCCGATAATAATGACCTGCTCACCATAATACCTTGAATAACCTTCAATAGAATATTTATACTTCTTCTTCAATTTAATATCTAAAAATGATGCAGTGTCACGAAGTGGGTCTGCGCTTAATATTTCTTCTGGACCTCCGAATGAAGCTGAGATAATTTCCTCATCGATCGATTCCTTCTCTTCCCATTCCTCTCCATTTTTGTGAGCTTTTCGTTTCTCTTTTTCATACTTCTTCTCCAGCTTTTTCCTCATAAATCGCAAAGTTCCCAAGTCATCTCTCCTCCTTGCTTTCAATACTTTTGACTGGCTCTGTTCATCCTTCCCGTATGGCGGATTGAAGGTTTCTATCACTCCTTCTGTATATTTTAGAAAAATATCATTTTCAGTAATGTATTCACTGTAATAACCATTGGTCATGTATGGCTTTTTGGCATAATTCTCGGGGATTTTCTGCATGGCATTCCAAATGTAATCCCATGGTTGCCATGGCCGGACTTCTACTTCATCAAGCGTGAATGTGTCCGGTTCCATATCTATTCTTATTCTCGATCCTATAGTGCGAACTCTGACTTCAAAATTTTTGTATCCCATATAGGAACAAAAAAGGATGGAATCTTCAAAGGGTTCAGAGATTGATAATATAAATCTTCCTTCGGAGTTAGATGCGGTCCCAACAGTGGTTCCTTTAATCCCAATGGTTGCAAAGGCGAGTACCTCATTCTTTTTAGAATCAAGAACTATTCCCTCTATAGTCTTGAATTGACCAAATGAAGCGTATGAAATACAAATTGAAATCAATAAGAATAGTCCGTTAATTCTTGGTTTTGTCATGCTTATGAAAACGTTCAATTACAGATTAATGTTAACTTTTGGATAAAAAAAATTTCAAAATAAATTAAAGTTTAAATATGATTTATCATAAACATGAAACAAAACTGATGAATGGTGAATATTGTGTTTAACAGGCCAATTTAGCAGAATTAATCAGACAATTAATTCTTTCATGTTAAAATGCCGGCAGGCATTATTTCAATCAGCTAATTTTGAACATATAAGCTTGCATTAGCTTTCCCATGAATATTAAAATTGCTGAGTTATAATATCATGAAATGATAATATACACTTGCCCCTATTTTCCGAATTTTTAAAGTAGGCAATTCAATAATTATTGAAAAAGATTATTTTTATGAAGCCTTTTCCAGGGGCTGAAGTTCCAATTCCTGGTCTGTCATTTTTTGAGTTGCAGAATGATCAATCTTTCTGAACGGACTAAGAATTAGTTTCATTACATCACTAAATCGCATAAACCTGCTGAATCCCCTCACCAACCTGAAGGTGCGAATCGGGTGGTGAAGTATAAGATGTTTGAATAAAAGTTTGTATCCCTTTTTTCTCGCATTGTGTACCACATCAGCAGGAAGAACAGTGGGGTCCACTTCGGAACACCTGAACCACCTGTTCCAATCCCGTTCGTCATCGATTAAACCTCGTTGTAAGTATTCTTCCCAAAGTGGTGTGCCTCGATAAACACACAAGCGATTGAAACCAAATGAATCCAGTTGAAGTGTGGATGCAAAACGGAAACTATCAAGAATTTCTTCTTCCGTTTCATCCGGACACCCCACCACAAAAAAGCCATGAACCTTTTCAATTCCTTGCCTTTTGGCTTCATCAATGGCAAATTTTATTTGCTCCAAAGTTTGGTCCTTTACTAAACGATCGAGTATTTTCTGCGATCCGGATTCAACTCCAAAAGCCAGGAAATTGCAATTTGCTTTGGCTAAAAGTGGCAGCATAGCTATGCCCACTGAATCAACTCTTCCCTCACAACCCCATTTAAATTTCAGTTTCCTTTCGATAATTCCCTCACATATAGCCTCGATTCTCTTGTTTTTTAATAGAAAGTGATCATCGGTCAGGTATATCGACTGGAAACCCTGGTCGCTGAGTTCCTGCATTTCACCCAGGACATACTCAGGTGACCTAAAACGCCATTTGCCCTGGTTTAATGCCGGTATGTCACAGTATATACACTTATAGGGACAACCCCGTGATGTTTGTATGGTACAAAAACGATCCAACGATAGCACGGCCGGAATATCAAGTGGCAGAGATTCGATATAATCGATAGGAAGACTCTGACGGTCTGGATATGGAAACTGATCCAGATCTCTGATCATGGGCCTTGGTGGATTTTTCACAATTTCGACTCCCTTCCTCCATACAATTCCTTTAACAACACTTAAATCCTCTAAGTTATCCAAATAATCAGGCAGAAGTTCCTCTCCTTCACCCGGTCCGACACAATCAATATATTGACAATCTCTTATAATGTGGTCAGAGTTTTCAGTTGAAAATGGTCCTCCAACAATAATTGGAATATTGGGATCAACAGATTTCAACCGTTTGGCCATACTCTTCAGCAATCGATATGAGGTTGTGGACAAGAAAGAAAGAGCAATTGCATCCGGTTTTTCATCAATAACAGCCTGGGCTATGTGTTGCTGTTTCATTTCAGGGTGACATGTATCAAACATATGCACATCGTGACCATGTTTACGAAGCACCGGCGCCAATGTCTGTATCCCGAGTGGAGGAAAAGCCATTGCTTTTACACGGCCATCGCCTTTATTTTTATTGAGTTTTTCCGGAAGGATGTGATAATAATCCTCGTCTCTTACATATACTAAAAATACTTTCATCTCTCAACTATTTTTGTGTCCCGGCGAAATTATAATTCAAATACCCATCTCATAATTAAATTAATGAAGCGTTTGGATCAGGAATATACCAGAAGAACTTGTTAATAATCATGTTAAAATTACTACTCGAAATATTATGAAGGGGCAATATCCATACTTATGAGCAGAAATAATAAGACAAAGGTAATAAATGATTTACATTCTTTCACAAAGTAGTTAGAACACATTAAATCTACGATTACACTTCTTGAGAATAAAAAAACCCTTCTCACCTTTTTTTTCGCTAATTGATCTTAGGAACTGTAAAGAAATAACCTGAACAGTCAGCCCTGCCTCGCCGGCAGGCGGGCTTATTCTTTTTGCCCCTGATTGTTCCTGCCTGCAACACGTCATAAGTTCAAGATACTATAAATACTTAATGTTATTAAGATGGAATTATTAAATTAGTAAATAGTTAACATTGGAATGAAAATAACTAATTGGTTAAAATGAAACTAATACGATTTTGTGAAAAGGGATCTCCACCGGGAGTTGCTATATGTATCAATCCGTTGGTGCATATTAATGAAAACGATGTTGTTGAACTATCCATCTAAAGACTGGGTCAGCAAAAAATATAACGTGTTAATACAGTTCCTTAGTTAAAAATAAGCAATCAATAATATGAGAAAGTTGAATTCATTTTTTGCATTTTGCTTTAGTCTTACATTTTCTTTAACGATAAGTGTGTTACAGGCACAATCACCG
>DAOVVI010000210.1 GCA_030637245.1 Cyclobacteriaceae bacterium | reverse complement strand
TCTGTCTGAAGCTCTTCCAACTCCTCTTCGAATTCCTCATCTTCTACCGGCTCTTCTACCTTGTTATATTCTGTCACCTTAAACTCCGTTCTTCTGTTGCGCTGATGTGTTGCTTCTTTCGCTTCTTCTGTTGGAAGTTTATTGATCTCATCATCAGAAAATAAGAGTTGTGATTCTCCATAACCTCGAGCAATTAACCTATCGGACTCAATTCCTTTGGAGAAAATATAATCAACGGCAGATTGCGCCCTTCTTTTTGAAAGATCATCATTGTAAGCCGCTGTCTGGCGACTATCCGTATGTGAACTCAATTCAATTTTTATCTCTGGGTTGTCTTCCAGAACAGTCACCAATTTATCCAATTCCAACGCTGCATCAGGCCTGATTTCTGCCCTATCCAGATCATAATAGATATTTTCCAGAACAATGGATTTGTCAAGTACTATCTGGTCCAAAACAATTTTAGTTGTGAATACTTTGTTGGTTTCCAACTTGGTTAGTTTGTCCTTAGGGATTGTTTTTCCTTTAGTAGAAAATGAAGCTCTGGAGGTGAAAAAATCCGGTTTTTCTCCAAGCAATTTATAATCTTCTTCAGGATAAACCCTGAACAAGAATTTCCCGTCTCTTCCGGTTAAGGCTTCATTAAGTAATTCATCATTGGCGCCGTAAAGCAAAACCGAAGTATTTGGCAAGATCTTTTCATTGCCATCTTCATCAATTGTATGAGTGGTTCCCGTAAGGAAATAATTGATTATTTTCAGGTTCGGGTCATTGTTGATGAAGGTATAAATATCATCGTCCCCTTTTCCACCTTCTCTGTTTGACGTAAAAAATCCTTTATCAGGCGTAAAGAGAAATAAACCAAAATCATCGCTGCTTGTATTGATCGGAGGGCCTACATTTTCGACAATCATTTTACCTTCTTCTCTTTTTGCAACCATGATATCCAGACCTCCAAGTCCCGGATGGCCATTGGAAGAAAAATACAAAGATCCATCGCTGGCCTGATAAGGAAACATTTCGTTACCTGCCGTATTTATTTTAGGGCCTAAGTTTCTGACATTACTCCAGCGGCCTCTTCTGTTTTTTGTAGCAGCGTACAGGTCTGTTCCTCCTATTGAGCCTCTTCTTGTCGAAGAAAAGTAAAGTGTTCTTCCATCTCGTGAAAATGACGGAGTTGAATCCCAGACTTTAGCATTGCTCACACGCATTAGTGTTGGTGTGGACCAGCCTCCCCGGCGAAACCTGGAAATGTACAGATCCACATCTTCGGCTCCTTTTTTTCTGCCGCTATTACCTTTTGCAAAAACCATTGTCTGTCCGGTAGGTGAGAAGGCAATACATCCATCGTTGGTATTTGGAGCGTTGATAAGATCGCCTAATGAACTTATTGTTGAGGCGTCAACCCTGGCGCCTTTAGTTTTAACCTTGTAAAGGTTTGTGAAAGAAGTTCCCGTTGCTTTGTAAATTTTTCCTCCAAATCTGGAAGAAGTAAAATAAAGCTCTCCATCCAAATAAACTGGTGAATATTCAGCGGATGGTGTATTGATCAATTCAAGGTTTTTAACCCTATAGTAATTCTTTTTGTCAATGATCTCATTGAGCTTTATTAAATTGTCAATCTCAGTTTGGGTTATGTCGATGATTTTTTCGTCGCTTGCCGAAACCAGATAAGTTTCCAATTCTTGCTTGGCTAACGCATATTTTTCATTTGATTTGAGCGCTAATCCATAATAATAATTGACCTCTTCCTCATCATAGTTATTCTCAATTGAGGCCTTATAAAAAGGTTCCGCCTCCTTTAGACGGTTAGATAATCTGTATGCCTCACCAATTTTAAAGTTTGCTTCTTCAGGTTTGTAATTATGTTTTATAGCTTTGTTGAAATAATCAATAGAATAATCGTACTCTCCATATTTAAACTTTTTGTTTCCTTTTTTCATGGCTATTTTTCCAGCCGAACAAGAAGCTAAATAAAGAATAGAGAGCAATAAAATATACGTAGTACCTCTTTTCATTTCAATCGCATTTATGCAATTTATTTATCTATGGAACCAAATTTAACAATTCAATTTGAATTGCTTTTGGATTTAAAACAAAAATTTAGACTTTATAGTATTGGATAGCTGGTATTTTCAATTCAAAAATACCTTTTTAACCATGAATTTTCAACTGCTTGCAACCAGTCGGATTCCAATTCTTTTTTTGAAACTATTGCATTGTTAAATATTTCTGTATCGGAATGGATTACTCCGCTGAGTACCATTTTTTTGATCTCTGAAAAACCAATCAATTTGACTTGTGCATTCTCCTTTATCGCAACTTTGGATCGTTCCAGTAAATCGATATTTAATACCTTTCCCAATTCACGGATATGATTTACAGATCTATCAATAGAACAACCACTGGCCTCATTGACTGCTTCGCTAACCCCGATTATTATAAATTGATCATAGACTATTTGCATTCCCGCTTCCAATGAATGTCCATGAGCTGTCCATTCAGTTAAAAAGGATTCAGTTTTTTTGGTAATAAATTCTTTTTCGGCCTCATTAAATTTTCTGCCGGATTGATAAATCCAGATTTTACTTTGAGGGTCTAATTTTTCAAATGGAACTAACATAATAATTAAAGATTTTTTGATTTGGCAATTAATTCTGCCAGATCCAATACTTTAACATCTTCTTCCCGCTCTTTGTTTTTAATTCCGTCGGATAGCATCGTCATACAAAACGGGCAAGCGGAAGCTATGATTGTTGCGTTGGTCTGTAAAGCCTCTTCTGTGCGTTCAATATTTATGTCTTTATTCCCATTTTCCGGTTCTTTAAACATCTGGGCGCCGCCTGCTCCACAGCAAAATCCATTTTGTTTATGCCGTTCCATTTCTACCAGGTCCGCTTGTAAAGACTCGATTAATTGACGTGGGGCGTCATAGATTTGATTGGACCTTCCAAGATAGCAACTGTCATGATAGGTGATTTTAGTGTTTTTGAAAATGTCATTATCATTTATCTTCAATCGGCCTTCCTGAATCAGCTGATTAAGAAATTCAGAATGATGCACTACTTCATAAGTTCCGCCAAGGTCCGGGTATTCATTTTTTATGGTATTGTAGCAATGCGGACATGCAGTAACTATTTTCTTAATGTTGTATCCATTGAGCACCTGGATATTAGCAGCAGCTTGCATCTGAAATAGAAATTCATTTCCGGCCCTTCGTGCCGGGTCTCCGGTGCAGGCCTCTTCCTGACCGAGAACAGCAAAAGAAACCTCTGCTATATTTAGAATTTTCACAAAAGCTAAGGTTACTTTTTTATATCTCTCATCATAAGATCCAGCACATCCAATCCAAAGCAGCACTTCAGGATCTACTCCTTTTTGAGCAAGCTCAGCCATGGTTGGCGCATTATAATTATGTTTATTTTCCATTATCTTATTATTCGTTTTTTAGATCATTTGCCCAGCTAAAGCGTTCAGATGGAGGAAATTTCCATGGAGAAAAGCTGGTTTCTATATTCGAAAACATGGAGTTCCAATCGGCAGGTGCACTTGATTCCTCCATGGACATATATCTTCTCATTTGTAAGATGATTGACAAGGGATCGATGGTAACGGGACATGCTTCTACACAAGCATTGCATGAGGTACATGCAAAAATTTCTTCTTTAGAAATATAATCTCCCAAAAGTGACTTTCCGTCATCAGCGTCCTTTCCTTTTTTTGCAATCAAATCGCCCAATTCCTCAATTCGATCTCTTGTGTCCATCATGATTTTCCTTGGAGAAAGTTTTTTCCCTGTTTGGTTTGCCGGACATTCGACAGAGCATCTCCCGCATTCTGTACAGGTATAGGCGTCCATTAGATTTTTCCATGAAAGATCCCTCACATCCCTGGCTCCAAACCGCTTAATTTCTTCCTGTGCATCTTGATTTTCTGTTGCACCAATTCCCAACATCAGGTTGACTTCTTTCGTTACCTCAGGCATATTTTTAATTTTCCCCACAGGTTCCAGATTAGAGTAATACGTATTTGGGAAAGCCAAGAAAGTATGCAAATGTTTGGAGTAGGTCACATAAATGGCAAATGAAAATATTCCAATAATGTGACCCCACCAGGCAAATTTTTCCACAATTATTAAAACTCCTGTATTCAATGGCCGGAAAAAAGGCGATGCAAATACTTCGCTGAAAATCATTAATCCGGTGTTTGGAAATCCGGTTACATTTCTTTCTTGTAAGATCTGATCTGTAGCATTCATGGTCATGATGGCAAACATGAGTATAATCTCAAAAATCAAAATTAGATTCGCATCCAGCTTTGGCCATTTGGTCATTTCCGGCCCGGTGAATCTCTTGACCTTAAATACATTTCTTCTGATCAGAAAAAAGACACATGAAAGAATGACGCCAACAGCAAGAAATTCAAATGTGTTAAGGGTTGCGGTATAAAATTTCGTCATATTCCATTTTTCGAGTATCCCGGCAATAGTTCGGTGATTACCTGTAACTCCATCCAGAAAAAATTCAATCCCTTCGATATTGATGACTATAAATCCAACATAAATAAGCAGATGGAGAAGCGCCGGTATGGGTTTTTTAAACATTTTCTTTTGACCAAATGCTACAAGCACCATAGCACGCCATCTCTTATTTGGCTGATCGCCTCGGTCTTCATCCTGCCCGAGAAGAATGTTTTTTCTGATTCGGAAAATTCTCCCAAAGAAAAAATATGCCGCAACGGCAACGACAAAAAAGAATAGAATTTGCTGAAACAAGATCATTTTATTGTGTGTTTTTTATTCAATTTCTCAACTAATTATTTGTGTCAAAAAATAAATTACCTACTTTTGCAAACTCTTTTGGAGGTGATGTAGCTCAGTTGGTAGAGCATCGGACTGAAAATCCGTGAGTCGGTGGTTCGAATCCACTCATCACCACCTCGTTATAAAGGACTTTCGTTATCGG
>DAOVVI010000492.1 GCA_030637245.1 Cyclobacteriaceae bacterium | reverse complement strand
GTAGATACCGGCAAGACTTTGAATCACATTCTTGAAGAATTCACTCAACTTGGGGCCAGATCTATAGAAGTTATGACCCTGCTGCATAAACCGGAAGCAAATAATCATCCTGTTCATCTTAAGTATGTAGGGTTTGAAATCCCGGATAAGTTTGTGATTGGTTATGGTTTGGACTATGACGGTTATGGTAGGAATTTAAAAGACATTTATAAAGTAATAGAATAGCCATAAAGAATAATAAATGTTAAATATCATTTTATTCGGACCTCCGGGAGCTGGGAAAGGAACACAGAGCGCGAAAATTATCGAAAAGTATGATTTAGTCCACATTTCTACCGGTGATCTGTTTCGAAAACACATGGGTGAAGGAACGGAGTTGGGTAAGCTTGCTCAGGAATATATCGATTATGGAAATCTGGTCCCTGATAAACTGGTGATCAGAATGGTAGAAGTAAAAATCAGATCGCATACCGGCACCAAGGGATTTATTTTTGATGGATTCCCACGCACAGTTGCTCAGGCTATTGCTTTAGATGAAATGCTTGATAAGCGGAATATGCCAATTACTACCATGTTGGCTCTTGAGGCTGATGATGATGAACTCAAAGCAAGAATTCGCTTGCGTGGCAAGACTTCAGGTCGGGTTGATGATCAAAATGACGAAAAAATCAACAATAGGATAAGGGTGTATAAAGAAGAGACCCTGCCGGTTGCCAAATATTACGCCAACCAATCAAAATACCATGGAATAAATGGTGTTGGAAGCATTGATGGAATATTTAACGATATTTGTATGACCATTGACCTTGTAAAATAATTAGTTGAATTGTCTTCACCAAATTTCATAGATTACGTAAAGTTCTGTTCCCGATCCGGGTCGGGTGGGCCTGGATCCGCTCATTTCAGAAGGGAAAAGTTTGTCCCGAAGGGAGGGCCAGACGGCGGCGATGGTGGACGGGGAGGGCATATCATTTTACGGGGCAATAAACAGCTTTGGACTTTACTTCATTTAAAATACAAAAAACATGTAGTTGCATCGAATGGCAAGCCGGGAGAAGGAGGCCGTAGAACCGGCGCCGATGGTGAAGATGTTATTTTGGAAGTACCCCTGGGCACTATTGCAAAAAATGCGGATACTAACAAACAATTATTAGAAATTACAGAGGATGGTCAGGAAGCTATTTTAACACACGGTGGTAAAGGCGGATTAGGAAATGATCATTTTAAAACACCAACAAACCGGACGCCAAGGTATGCACAGCCCGGCGAATCCGGTATTGAGGAATGGTTAATTCTTGAATTAAAAGTACTTGCAGATGTCGGATTGGTTGGTTTTCCTAATGCCGGGAAATCAACTTTGCTGTCGGTCATTTCATCGGCGAAACCAGAGATTGCCGACTATCCTTTTACAACCATTATTCCAAATCTTGGCGTAGTAAAATACAGAGACTATAAATCATTTGTAGTTGCTGATATCCCCGGCCTGATACAGGGTGCGGCGGAGGGAAAAGGTCTGGGGCATAGGTTTCTGCGGCATATCGAACGGAATTCCATATTGCTTTTTATGATTCCGGCAGATTCACATGATGTAAAAAAAGACTTTGATATCCTAATGGAAGAATTGAAAAACTACAATCCTGAATTATTGGATAAAAAACGAGTTTTAGCGATAACAAAGTCTGATTTGCTGGATGAGGAACTGAGAGCAGAATTAAGCCTTGAACTTCCGGAAAATATAGATTCAGTATTTATTTCTTCAGTTGCAAACGATGGCATAGACCATCTGAAAGATGTGGTTTGGCGTGCAATGAATGAATAAAGATGTCAATATGTCACATAATGATAGATTGGCAAAATGATTGTTATTTGAGAAAGTTCAAATTAAGTGTGAAATATGGCTAAAGAAATAGATAAGGAAAAGGTTGAAAATTCAGAGGTTTTAGAAAGCGCCGAAGAAGTTAAGGAAGAAGGTTTGATTGAAGATGAAAGCCCAAAAGAAGAGCCGGAAATGAAAATCACTGATGAAAATGTGTCAGATGAAACTGCAGAGGAAGAAACTGAAGAAAATGAAATAGAAAAACTTAAAGCAGAAGTTCAAGAGGCTAAAGACAAGTATTTAAGGTTGTATTCTGAATTTGAAAATTTTAGGAGAAGAACAGCCAAAGAAAGATTGGATCTGATAAGAACCGCAACTGAAGACCTGATGTCAGCTTTATTGCCTGTTATGGATGATTTTGAGAGGGCGCAAAAAGCTTTGGAGGAAAGTGAAGATCACAAAGCCACACAAGAAGGTTTTGAATTGATTTTCAATAAATTCAGCAACATCCTCAAGCAAAAAGGATTAAAGCAAATGGAAGATAAAACCGGATCAGAGTTCAGTACAGAATTTCATGAGGCCATCAGTCAAATGCCGGTGGGTAAGAAAAAAATGAAAGGAAAAATTATTGATGTTGTTGAGAAGGGGTATTATTTGGATGAAAAGGTCATCCGATTTGCAAAAGTCGTTATAGGAGCATAAACATGGCAAAGAGGGATTATTACGAAATACTTGGAGTTGGAAAATCGGCGTCAAAAGATGAACTAAAGAAGGCATATCG
>DAOVVI010000155.1 GCA_030637245.1 Cyclobacteriaceae bacterium | reverse complement strand
GATGAACGGTTTATTGGAGTAATTTCCTATAAACCAAAATCCATTGTTAACCTCCCGGCAACTACAGGTGAACTATACATTGATATCGATAATTATCAGATATTGAAAATGAAGGGCGCATTTACGGATGCCTCCCTGAAGATTATTGGCCTGAGTGACAAAAACAGCGCCTGGGATAATTATCAACTGGATTTCCAAATTTCCTTTATCGACGATCATTCTGATCAACTGTTGATGGACTATATCCGGATCAACCACAGCTTTGATTACTACTTTAAAAAAGAACTCGTTGGTAAAATCAATACTTCATCTCTACTGACATTTTATGAACACTATACTCCTGTAAAAAATAAAAAGCCTGGAGGAGCAATCAATTATAAAACAAGTGACATGGAGGTGATTGACGGGGTTGGATACAATGCTGACTTCTGGTCGAAAAACCCTATTGTAAAGCGAACTCCCTTAGAAGAAAAATTGATCCGGGACTTTGAGCAAAACGAAGCTTTTGGAGTGGTATTCCTGAACAACGATGAGGAAGTTGTACTTCTCCCTGACAAAAAAAATAATGAAAATGTTCAGCAAATTATTTCTCGTCACGAAACAAATTATTTGGATAATCAGGATCAGTGTCTATTTCTTCAGTTAGATAAAAATCAATATGTGCAGGACAATCATTTGCGATTTACAGCATATGTTTTGGATAGATGGACATTAAAACCCTACGCTCTCGGCAGCGTACTTACAATTGAAATTTATGACTCCAATAATCAATTGGTCTTAAATAAAAAGTTTGATATCAATGATGGCAATGCCTATGGAGAACTGGAACTTTCCGATGTTCCTCTTCCGGGAATATACCGCATGAAAGCCTTTACAAATATCCAGAATGGTCAATCCTTTGAAAAGGATATAAACATATCATTCAAACAACTCAGTCCCTCAAATTCACCGGTAGCAATAGAAGATGTTAAGGATAATAAATTGATCTATGATTTTCACCCTGAAAGTGGAGTCATATTGCAAGGATTCAAATCTAAAATTGTTTTTTCTGTACGAACTCCAGGTGGACAACCGGTAATAGCCGATTGGCAGATTGTGGATACGTTAGGAACTATTTTACAGACTGCAAAGTCAAACCAATTGGGGATTGGTGCATTTGAATTCACAGCCGGTAAAGAAAACCGGTATTTCCTCAAATCCACACATCCGGATAGTGAACACAAACGGATGATGCCGAAAGCAGAGGATTCAGGATTTTCCATAAAAATTGCGAAGGATAAGGTGAGAAGTATCCAGGTGGAACTGCATCAAAAACCTTCACTGCCTAAAAAAATCTACCTGCTATCCACCGCAGGTGGAAAAGTATTCAGCGTCTATGAAAAAAGACTACATGGATCAGAAACCACTTTTGATCTGCCTGTACAGCATTTACCCGGAGGTGTAAATACACTGATTGTCATGGATCAAGCAGGAGAAGTACTTGGTCAAAGAACGTTTTTTGTAAATCCTGATAAACTTACAATTCAACTGGAATCAGCCTCGTGGAAATCAAAAAGAAGTAACAGGGTAGAATTGAAGTTTATAATAAGCGACCAGAATGGCAGGCCTGTAAATGCAAAATTAAGCGCTGTTTGTTCAGCAACTGATCAGTCAGATTGCGAGCATTGTGACATTAGAAATTACCTATATTTTGGCGAGCATGCTGCATTAAAAGACATCGACTTAAATCTTGAAAATGACTCGATCCTTTCACTGATCGATGATATATTGATCACCTTCGATGCAACTGAAAATGATTTCCAACATTCCGTGAAATCAGAAGTTAAAGAAAATGAATTTTCTTCAAACCTGGCAATGAAAAAACGGTTGGAAGAACCTGTGATAGCTGAGGTAAATATTTCAGGAGGTTTTAGTTCCGGAACGGTTTCAACCTCAAGGAAATTACCAAAACATAATAATGAACAAGAATCAGAAAATCAGGTATATTGGATTCCAGCGCTTGAAATTGATGAACATGGAATAGCAACAATAAATTACAGAATCAAAAACAAAAGCGAAAATATATATGTGAATATCCAGGGACTATCCGGCGATGGCCTGGTTGGTTATCAAAACTTTAGCATTGATCCTCATAAGATTAAAACCAGGAAAAAGTGATAGAGAAGGCAACAAGAATGAGAAAATGATATACAACAACTAATTGGAAAATGATGAAAGCGAAATCAAAATATAAAAAGCCATGGGGAATTGGGATTGTAAAACTTATGTTAGTCTTGATTTTTGTTTTCAGTTCAAATGCATATTTAATTACCGCTCAAAGCAGCTTAATCCATCTTCACTTCAAAAAATCAAGAACCAGGAAAATTGATTTGAGATTTGAGATGATTCATAACCTCATCATCATTCCTGCTTTTATCAATGGCTCTGATACGTTAAAATTTATTCTGGATACAGGCGTCAGCCATACCATGATCACCAGTCTCAATGGAACGCAGGGGATCTCTTTCAATTTCGCCAGGGAAATCGAATTGTTTGGCCTTGGAAGTGGCCGTGAAGTTAAGGCATTTCATTCCTTTGGTAATGTGATTGAATTGCCAGGCATTATTGGGTTCAATCACAACGTAATTATCCTAAAGGAGGAATTTGACTATCTTTCTCAAGGATTGGGGACACAGATTCATGGTTTAATCGGGTATGATGTATTTGATAGCTTTATTGTGGAAATTGATTATACTTCAAAAAGGCTGACATTGTATGATCCAAAGCATTTCAAATCAAGAAAAAAGAAAAGGTTACTTAAAAAATCTGATATCATTGAGATGGAAATCAGAAAGCGAAAGCCATACATCAATGCCACAATATATAATGATGACAATGAAGCAGCGGAAATGAATTTATTGGTGGATACAGGGGCGAGTCATGCCATATCCATTTTCAATTTCACTGATGATAAAATGGAAATCCCCGACAATTCCTTGTACACTTTTATTGGAATTGGATTGAGCGGAGAAATTTACGGTCATATCGGCAGAACCAACAAAATAGCTGTTGGTGATTTTAAATTTAAAAAGCCTATTGTCACATATCCTGATTCGGAATCAGTACAATTAACTGATTTTGAGAATGATCGAAGCGGAAGCCTTGGCGCTGATATATTGAATAGATTTACCGTGATTTTTGATTATCATGGGAAAGAGATGATTTTGAGACCAAATTCAAATTATAAAAAAGAATTTAGGTATAATTTGAGTGGAATCGACATCACCACTCCTGTCCCGGATATTCCTATTTTTGAAATTACCAAGATACGGAAAGGTTCCCCGGCCTGGATTGCCGGCCTGGAAGAAGGCGATCAAATTGTGACAATCAATGGAATTGAAACTTCAGAATACTCTTTAGGTAACATCATCCAAATGTTGCAATCCAGGGCAGGCAGAAAATTGACGGTAGGTATTCGAAGAGAAAATCAACATTTCTTAGCTAAGTTTACACTTGAGGATCCGATAAAGTAAAATCCTAATTATTCACCAACTGCACCAATTTCATCCTGCTATTAATACCAATTTTCGAATAGATTCTATGTGTGTGATCCTTGACTGTTTGAAGACTGATGAATAATTCATCTGCAATCTGTTGATTGGTTTTTCCTTCACAAATTTGTTGTACGATTTCCTTTTCTCTTTTGGATATATGATATCTTTTAAAAATCAATCCCATCTTTTCTTGGTTTGTATTTTCGACGTGGATTGGCTTGAAGATCAGATCAGAATTAATCTTCAAATAAAAAAGAGGAGGAAGATTGGAAGCAAAATAAAGCAATATCACCAGAGGTTGTATCCATGGATTGATGAAAGATAATGGAAGAATACAACCTCTCATCAGTATTCCGGCCATCATTAAATATAAAAACCGGTAAATATATTTGTCTATGGGTTTTTGTTGCTTTTTGAGGTAATACACAACAATCATCATAAACACCAGAAAGTAAATAAATTCAATAGAAAGCAATATTCCAATTTCAAAATATTTAAGGTTTTCATCAACCAACTGACTGTCTTGATTCAAATATGTATAAGCAATCCATACACCTGAAATCAATATGGCAAGCAAAACAAAATGTATAGCTATCCAGGAGATCTTTACCTTGACGTCGAATAAGGTATAGGCCATTTTGATGAGCATAATCCATGAGATAAAAAGAAACGGAACACCCAATACTGGTAGGAAGTTTGCCATTGCCTCTATTATTTCCACACTAGTGGTTGATGCGGCCAACATGATTCTAACTAAAATTTGTCCCCAAATTCCATAAAATGCAAAGGCGTAATACATCGCCAGGTAATAGAAATAATTTCTATGAAAATCGGTATTGTAAGTGGTAATAAACTGATGGCCAACCAAAATGCCGGTTGTTGCAAAGGCAAGGCAAAAGATAAATACGATGATGAAAGTCAGACTAAGCATGTGCTATTTTTTCACAGTTTAAAAATATGAAAATGTAGCGAATGCATACCAATACCTTGGTAGTGAATTTGAAAACACTACCAAAGTTGGAAGGAATCTTTTTTTGGTTCCCGTACATTTAACCAGAACTTAAATTAAAAAATCATGGAAAGAATAAAAGAACAACGACTCCCGATCGCAACTATTTCCGGCAGTTACAGCTACGGCTGGCAGCAAATGTGGAAGCATTTTTTATACTTGTTTCTGGTAGCGGTTATTGTTGCATTCGCAGGTGCGCCGGTTGCTGCTATTAGAGAATCAGAATTTGTCAACACTCCAGGGATGATCGCATTACAAATTTTTGTGGCCGCTTATTGGCTGCTCTTGATGCCGGTTATTAATTTTGGCGCCGATCTAATGTACCTCAGAGGAATAAGAAATGAAAAGATTATTATCAGTGATATGTTTGATGGATTCAAAAAGAATTATCTCAATATTGTATTGGCTAATTTACTAATGTTTGCAATCATTGGTTTAGGCTTTATTTTTCTCATTGTTCCGGGAATCATCCTGGCCTGCCGGCTTGCATTTGTGCCTTACCTCGTAATGGATAAAAATCTTGAACCTGTGGCAGCAGTTGAAAAAAGCTGGGAAATGACCCGGGATTATGGATGGAAAATATTTGGGATGGGAATGCTGGCTATTCCTGTTTTCATATTGGGTTTAATTTGTCTCTTTGTAGGAGTTATTTTCGCTTTGATATGGATAAGTGCTGCATTTGCAGCGATGTATCACGCAGTTGATCTGGAAGAACAAAAACAACTGAATGGGGATGTATCAGAAATAATTGATTAGAAAACCTCTTAAGAGCTAATTATCGAAAAAAATTATATTAAAAAGTGAACTTTTCCGTTCTCTTTTTGCTTATCTTACTATACTAATTTATTTAACGCGATGAAACTAATTTCCTTTTTGTTTATCTTTTTCTTGTATCAATTTCCTGCTATGGATAATGACGGTCAGGAAGATTTCTCACGGTATATTCTTATTGAAGCCCCCTGCAAGGCCAGTTTTAACGCCTTG
>DAOVVI010000228.1 GCA_030637245.1 Cyclobacteriaceae bacterium | reverse complement strand
ATAATCCTTACTGCCATTTTAATTAGATTTATATTATTTAAAGATAATAAATTATAGCTATAGAAATAAATCAAAATTGAAGTAATTATAAACACCATAACAGATACATTGTATCTGTCATTTTCTCCTTTTCAATTGTTATTTTTACCAGAAATCATAGTGCCGGTTGTTATTCCAAATCATTCCAATGCTTCTCTTTTTGCGAATGATTGATGTTATAGTTTACGTAATAGAATTGTTTTTATTTATCAAAAATTTGTTTTAATTCTTTATAACTCACCAACTTAATTCCTTTCTCTTCAATGACATCTTTAATGCGTTGATTTGTAAAAGCCTTAGTAACACCTTCTCGATCAAAGGCTACATTCTCGTATCCGACATGGCCAACACCATTCATTTCGTTTGTATTGTAACCGGGATGATCTACGAAAAGCCAAACACCAGGAGTTAGTGCATTGAGATTACTGATAAAATTATCTATTTTTTCATCAGCAGTTAACGAGTTCCCTCCAAATCCTTTCATTCGTTTAAGACCATATTCTTCCAGATTGATTTCGATGTCATACTCTTTGGCGAGTTTATCTACCAATTCCTTGATTTTTGGATCTGCACGATTACACCCCATGTGACCTGTGTAATGAGATAGTTGTGGAAGTTTAGCTTTGGCCAATTCAATTTGAGCCCTTAATTCAGCTTCTACTTCTTCTAATTTCCATTCATTATCCAAAAGAAAAGTAGCACCGGGGACTTTATTTTTCCAGATAAATGGATGAAAATAGCCGTTTTCATCAGTCAGACTGGGAGAGTGGGTGAGCGGACGCCATTTCAGGTTTTGCCATTCGCTGGTTAAAGTAAGATGGACACCTACATCATATTCAGGATGCTGATTGAGCAAAGTTACTGCTTCTTCAAACCATGGAGTAGGAACCATGATTTCCACAGTTTTCACAATTCCATTGGTAAAGACATCGATGCAAGCCTGGTTAACCGATCGAGTCATCCCAATATCGTCAGCTCGAACGATCAGGAATACTTCATTTTTCTGTGCACAGGAAATGTTAACAATTAAAAATGTCAAAGAAATGATGGTAACAAGATGCTTTTTAATAGTGATTGAATTGTTTGTTGAATTTAGGAATTACTGCAAGTAATTGAAATATTGTATAGGATTGTTTAACAAGAATGGGTTATAAATATTAAAAGTAAACTAAAATCGATTTACAATTTCTTTATTAGAAGAAGTACCTGGTGTTGCGCCATGTTTGAAATGATGTATAAATGCCCTCAACTTTACTTGAAGCTTCAAGCTTGACTTGACACCAGGCTCATTGACAAAGATAAAATACTGAAAAATATATTTGAAATGTTGATTGTCAATGTCCTTTTCGCTGGTTAACAGGAGTATCCCTAAACAAGACAGGCTGCATAAAAAGATTGATAAGAGATTGATCAATGGGTGATAAAACATTATATATCAATTCCCAAAACCGTTAAATCTTTATTCAATCATATAACCTTTCAATCTCTTGAACTAATTGTTGAAATTTCTCAAATAAAAACAATAATGTCAGAAATAAGACACTAACAATAAAAATTAAGTGTACGAGCACAAAAAAAACAATTAGTTTGTATTTTCAGTAATTATTAAGCATATTAGAATATATAGTTAATAATTATATGTTTCTGAATTTCATTCTAAGAATGTATTAATTAAAGATCATAGTGTATTTGAAAAGATAACTGGAATTAAGCATATACCTGGACTTTGGATTTGAATAAATGGGCAAGAATACCAACTATACCATAAATGATATCGCTAAAATGGCGAATGTTTCAAGGGGAACCGTTGATAGGGTTATTCATGGGAGAGGTACTGTATCAAAACGTGCATATGAAAAGGTAAGGATTGTACTGGATAAAATTGATTATAAGCCCAACCTTATTGCACAATCTCTAAAAAAAGGTGAATTATCAAAAATAGCTGCACTAATACCGGACCATCAATATGATGTGTTTTGGAAAAGGCCATTGGACGGTATTGAAAAAGTAAAACAAGATTATGCCTCTTTAGGTGTCACTATAGAAAATTTTTTATTTAATCCTTACAATCCGCAAAGTTTTAGAGAAAATGCCATAAAGATTCTTGAAAAACAATTCGAAGGAATTCTTGTCGTTCCCTTTTTTTATAAAGAGTCTTTAGATTTTTTTAAAAAATGTGATGAACAAAGCATTCCTTATATTACGTTCAATACATTTTTAGAGGATGCAAATGCTGTATCTCACGTAGGACAGGACTTAAAGCAAAGTGGTCGTGTTGCCGCTGAATTAATGAATAAAATTGCTCACACCAATGGAAAATTATTGATTATTCATATTGATGAAGATTTGGCAGATTCTATTCACATGCAAAAGAAAGAGATGGGATTTAGTCACTATAATGGGCAAAATCCCCAAAACTTTGAGTTGCAGGTATTGAGAACAAGTCCTTCAGAAAACATTGAAACTATATTAGTTGACTTGTTGCAATTTGATCCGGAAATCAAAGGAATTTATGTGACTACTTCCAAGGTGTTTTTAGTAGCCAACATATTACAAAAATACCAAATTAAGAAATACCTCATTGGGTATGATTTAATTGAGGAAAATTTAAGTTTTCTCAAATCTGGTATTATTGATTTTTTAATATTCCAAAATCCTGAATACCAGGCGAACCTGGGAATTTCTTATTTAATTGACTTATTGGTTTTTAAAAAAGAGATCCCTAAAAAGAAGCTTTTACCGATTGAAATTGCGATGAAAGAAAACTATAAAAATTATATTCAATAAGCTTTAGATTGTCACTTTTACCAACCCTGAAATAGAATTGTTCAAATGCATGTAGTCCAAGTACCGAAATATGCAATTACCGTGATGTGGTATCAGTTGTATTTAACTTTGAATTTTCAACAGATCTAATGGCTTAAAGGTTTTTGATAAAGAAAATAGAATTGCTATCCTATCAAGTTGATAAACCAATCTGAATTTTAGGTTTACGCAACAGGTTTATTTTTATATATTCACATTACAACAGTGATAAAAACATTCGTTATGAAAAATAAAATTAATTCGAACAACCATCAGCCTACATCGAGAAGAGAATTTATAAAATCTTCTGCTGCAATAGGTGGTTTATCTATTTTACCGGGATCAATTACGGCACTGGCTAATCAAAATGAAATGGGAAATACAATGAAAATAAGTGAAAGCAAAAGCATTATTGGCGCTTATGGACCATGGGCAAATGGATTAATGGAAAATCCGCCGAAATTATCCTTACGGAATGACAGGTGGAAAGATACGGATTCATGGCGTAAGGAAGCTATGGCAAAAGCAAATGATATTATTTCCTCACCAGATATCGGAGATACACCTGAAGTAACGATAAAGAAAAAATATACGTATGATGGAGTGGAAATTGAGGAACTAAGCTGGCAGTTGCCTTACGGGCGAAAAACGGAAGCTATCTTACTAAAACCAATAGGAGCAGAAGGTCAGTTGCCTGCCGTTCTGGGGCTTCATGACCATGGAGGATTGAAATATTTTGGCAAACGAAAAATCACAAGGACTACCGACCAAATGCATCCCATGATGTCTGACCATCAAGAAGAGTACTATGAAGGGAATGCCTGGGCCAATGAAATTGCCAAACGAGGATATGTCGTTTTAGTTCATGATGCTTTTGCCTTTGCCAGCCGACGTGTATTTTTTAAAGATATGACAGAAATCAAATGGGGCCATTGTGCAACAACAGGCATGTCAGATGATAATCCAGAAGAAATTGATAACATCAAAGCCTATAATACCTGGGCTGGAGAGCACGAGCATATCATGGCAAAATCCCTGTTTAGCTCAGGAACAACATGGCCGGGAGTTTTTCTGGCAGAAGATCAGATCGCATTAAATGTATTGAGTGAGCGCAAAGATGTTGACACCGAAAACCTGGGTTGTGCGGGATTATCCGGCGGTGGTTTGCGGACTGTCTTTCTTGGAGGCATGGATCATCGAATTAAGTGCGCTATTTGTGTTGGCCTCATGAGCACATGGAGTGATTTTATACTCAACAAATCATATACGCATACATGGATGACGTACGCGTCGCTACTGCCAAAATATCTGGATTTTCCTGAAATTCTTGGCTTGAGGGCGCCACTGCCAACTATGACGTTAAATAATGATCAGGATGGATTGTTTACACTTTCGGAAATGAAAAGAGCCGATAAAATATTGCAGGAAGTCTTTGAAATAGCTGGAGCTCAGGATCATTATAAAGGAGGTTTTTATCCCGGAATACATAAATTCGATGCTCAAATGCAGAGGGATGCATTCAACTGGTTCGACAAGTGGCTGAAGTAGGTACACATTCAATGCGTACCTACAAGGAAACGAAAATCTTTTATAATATATCTCCCCTCATACTCATCAGAAAATCAAATTACCTGTTCGAGCCTTTGTTGGTGTTGTCACCAACAAACAAAATCGGGCATCATTTGCTTGTTGGTCAAAAGACCTGCCTCGCCGGCAGGCGGGCACAACAAGGGCGAAGGAAGAAAATCGGTAATTTGAAATTACGAGCAGTATATCGGATGGAATAAAACTTCAAAAGCAACCTGGTTTTTTGAATTTATTAGTGTAGAAACACATCAATCTCATTTACTAAGATCGATTTTCTTTTCATACTTTCCAACAATTTCACT
>DAOVVI010000066.1 GCA_030637245.1 Cyclobacteriaceae bacterium | reverse complement strand
GGTATAAATAATTTCTATTTGAGCAAATGCTTTTTCAAGCTTTAGAATACTCTTATGCAAATCAGCGATATACGGATCACTGGTATAGAATCCCAACATCAGCTTGATGTTATCCAGTATGATTTTTTGCTCACCAATTTTTTCTATCAATTTCTCATTATCATCGTTTTTCTCAGCTACCTGGCAAGTAATATGTAATGCCTCAAGCCATCCCCCAGTAAGAATTAGCACACTCAGGTTTGATCTTTGATTTTCCTGTAAATAACCGTTGATGTTGTTGAAATTCTGAGTTGTTATGAGCAATAAAGAATCAAGGTTTTTACTATTGGAAGCTAACCTTGCAATGGTTCCAAAATCAAAAAATTGACCAATACTCAAATCATTTGCCAGTCCTTTTATCGAATTCAAATAAAGAATTGCATCCTGGTTTTCTTCATAAATATTGGCATAACCCAAGTCTGTTCCATAAATACCAAGGTTTAAGGCTTTATCGAAGTTGCTGTTGTAATTTGATACATTGGTTGGCGTATTCAATAGATTAAAGTCATACTGAGTTCCGGCATCTTTCAATAAGTATGAAATTTCCAATGGAGAAGGAACCTGCTGGATGATGTCTGCAATTACTTCGTCAGAAATCATTGGAGCATCCAGGGTAAGATTGTCCAGACTGTCTAAAAATGCCTGCTCGTCAGATTTTTTTATCGGGCCGCAAGCAAATGTGATTAGAACTAATAATAATGAAATAGATTTTCTCATGATATGATTTTTAATCAAAACAAAAATATAAATATCAAAAGTATATAAAAACTGAAAATCAAGTAATTATATGATCTTTCTTACACCTATTATTTAATTGGAATCCTTTTTTTTAAATTTTTTCCCTATATCCTCAAATGAGCCAATAATTTTTTTTAGCCACTCAAAATATAAAGCTATATATAATAGCAAGGTCATTGCCCATATTACTGTGAAATTAAACCAATAAGTATCAAAATAACTACCAAAAAGGTGCTTTTTTGGGGCAAAGAAATGTGTCCTGTAATCCAATAAATGTTTTGGGTTTTTTGGCTCATTAAATACCGGATCTACTATTTGCAAAAGTCTTCCTTTAAATTCAATCACCCTGTTTTTAACTGTAAGGTTTCGCACCAAATCTGCAAGACTTTCATTATAATAATTATCTTTCATGTCACTCAAATCATATTTGAAAGTATTCTCATAACCATAGATGAGTTTTTCCTTTTTTTGAACTGCCAGATTGTATTGATCAAGGTATTTTTTAAACAGATGATCCAGGTATTTAATAATCTCCTGACCAATTTGAGCATTGAACCGGTCGGGATCCAGGGCAACATTCAAGTCAATGTCCTGAACTACATTTTCCCCGGCATCTTCAATAAGTTCTAATTTTACCAATGCCAGATATCGATTCACTTTATCCAGCCTTTCTTTGTCATTGGTATTTATATTGTCAATGGCATAGTTGATCCGGCTTTTCAATTCCTTCACCCAATAGGACGATTTAAAATCTGCCTGCAACTCATCTTTTTCAAATTCATAAAATTTTGATTCATATTCATTAGTTATGAATTGTCTGACTGCAATTCCCTCGTAACCCCATCTTGAGGCCATAAGATCAGCAACTATGGGTACTTTTCCTTTCGTACTTACAATCTCATTCAGTTTGTCAAAATTGAAGAGTAAACCGCTTAGCACCATTTGTGGTATAATCAAAAGCGGGATTAGGATATAAACAGTAACAGCAGAGTTGAATGCTGAAGAAATATTCAAACCAATTACGTTGGCGGTACAGGAAATTGAAAAAAGTACCAGCCAGTAGGTAAGCGTCATTCCATGAATTTCCAGAATAAGGTTTCCAATTAACGTAAAAATGATGGTCTGAATGGCTGAAAGAGCAAAGAGTATAAAAACTTTTGATAGCAGATAACTATTCCAACTAAGGTTGAGGAACGACTCGCGCTTTAATATTTTCCTGTCTTTAATGATTTCTTCAGCGCTCACCGTCAATCCCATGAACAATGCTATGATGATTGCCATCATAATGTAAACCGGTATATTTTCATTAAACCTGAAAATATATTCCTGTCCTTCCGGGCCGCTTTTATACCTAATCAGAAAGGCAAGTATAAATGCCAATAAAGGCGCTTCAAGCAAGTTTATTAACATATATTGCTTGTTGCTCAATTTGGACAGCAGATCCCTTTTTGCAAAAATGATCGACTGTTTGATCTTTGAAGGTATTTTTAAGGACCTTGGGGGCAGCTCATTTATTTCTTCTATATTTTCCGGCTCAAAATTCGTATCGTAAAGCGCTTTCCACTGGACTGGAGTCACCTTTCTTTTATTTGTAAACTCGCCATATTCATCTACAACCTTGGCTTCGATGATATTGAAAATCTGTTCAGGGTTTACGTTGCCGCACGTCTGACACTGACCTTTCTCTGCGCCTACCTGGTTGCTGGCAGATTTGAAATAAGTAACGGCCTCTACAGGAGGCCCATAATACACCGGATATCCACCCGTATCCATGATCATCATTTTATCAAACATCTTATAGATATCCGATGATGGTTGGTGAATTACCACAAAAATTAATTCCCCCTTAAGTGTAAGTTCTTTAAGAAGGTCAATTACATTTTCCGAGTCCCTTGACGAAAGCCCTGATGTAGGTTCATCCACAAACATCACCGCAGGTTCCCTAATAAGCTCCAGCGCAATATTCAACCTCTTTCTCTGACCGCCACTGATGGTTTTGTCTAATGCAGTTCCAACCCTCAAATCTTTTCTTTGATCCAGACCAAGCGTGGAAAGTGTAGCCATTACTCTATTATTCAACTCCTCTTCGCTTAAATCAGCGAAGCAAAGTTTCGCATTGTAATAGAGATTTTGATAGACAGTAAGTTCCTCAATCAGTAGATCATCCTGGGATATATAGCCAATTACCCCCTTTATCTTTTCGGTATCGTTGGAAAATAGATTAACTCCATTGATATTTAAACTACCGGAAGTAGGTTTGTCAATTCCGGAAAGTACATTAAGTAATGTGGTTTTCCCGGCGCCACTCGCACCCATTATTCCGATGAGCTTTCCGGGCCCTTCTGAAATATTTATATCTCTAAGGCCAATAGCTCCATTTGGGAATTTTTTCTCCAGATCTTTTGCAATGAATGAAAGATTGACCGTTTCTGCCTCAGAAAGAAAATGCCTGATGAGGTCGCTATAATAAAGAGCATCCCCTTTTGGCGTTTTTATCGTACTTCCATGAGAAAACTGATTAGTTAATCCGGGTTTAATCGCAAAGCCATTTAAGAGGATTTCTTCCACACCCAGATAGCGGACAAAATACATATCCACACTTTTGAGCTTAAGGAAAAGTAATTCACCAGAGATGGAAACATTTATTTCTCTGGCCTTTTTTAAGCTTTTATTAGATTTCTTTCGTGCAAATAGAAGGTCTTCTTCATCAAGCACATCTTTATCAGTATGCAAAATGAATCCTTCGATTAACTTATATTCTTCAGTGGAAATGTTAAAAACTTCGGAAACCGTATTGATGATTTCCATCCGTTGTGATGTAAAATTACGATCTGAACCAACCAGCTCGAACAATTTTATCAATACAACTATTTTCTGTTTTTGAGTGAGTGTTTTGTTGATCTTTCGACATATGGCAAGTGTTTTTACAGAATCTCTTACCGAAGTCAGCTTCTTTTTCTTCGTAATTTCTACTTCTTTTCCATAGCCAACAAAATCATCATACAATGCAAGGTACTCTTTAATAGAGTCCTGATCGAGGTCTTCTTTGAAGATACTGATAACGAAATTTCTTTCCGTTTCAGTAACGCCTCCATCCTGTTTTGTAATGATTGCAAAAAGCTGGGTTAAAGCTTTTAGAATTTCTTCACTCATTTTTCAATCTTCAGATTTCCTATACAAAAAACACCTTTAAAACCCAATTATAGGTTTTAAGTAAATAAAAAAATTGGTTGAATAAATTAGGTGCTTTGATTATCGAAAGGGCAACTAATAAGGTTTTAATTCAAACTCAACATCTACCAGTTCTGAAAACTCCTCTCCGGCTTCTTCCATATCTTCATCATCTTCGTAAAAATACCAGTGCACAATGACATTTTCAATATCTTCCAATGCAGTCAATACATCCAGAATTAATTTTGATGAAGCCGTATTAAAGTATTCGAGTTTAAAATCAAAAGTGGTTTCAGGAAGTGAATCTTTTGCATATTCTGCAAGCCATTCTAAAACAGGCTGATAAAACTCAGCAGAATCTTCAGGTAACGATCTTCCTGAGATCTCAAAAATCTTGTTGGTCTTATCCAATATTATTTTTGGAGTATCCTCTGCTCCTTCTAAATTAATTATTTCCATTTCTATACGTCTTTTCAGTTTAATATTTAATTATCCTCTGGGTACAGTAGTTTTTAATGCGAAGAATGAATGACCATTACCAATTGATTCAAATCCATATTCCAGTTTTTGGCCTGATTTTCTTGCCATATCTACAAATCCCAGTCCCGCACCACCCTTGTTAGTAAGGCCAACTTCGCCCTTGATGATGTCTTTGTAGAGGGTTTTTAATCCATCCTTGTCAAGGCTGTTGATTTCATCAAGTTTACTCTTTAAAGCATCGATTTGCTCATTCTTGATGGGATTGCCGGAAGTAATAATATAAGAATCTTTGTGTTTTCCTATCATAAAGATTGCGGTGTTGATTTTTATTTCACCAGAAATATAATCATCACCATGTTTTACAATATTCTGAAGACATTCTACCATTACGTTAAACACTTTTCTTTTTATTCCGGATTCTTCACCAATCGAATCCATATTCCTTTCGGCCATGGCCAAAACAGATTTAGTGATTTCCTGGGTAAATTCCCCTTCGTAAACCAGAATAACGTTGTTCTTGAGCATCATTTGATGCATGTCATAAATATACTTCATCGTACTTTTTAATTATTTTTTATACCCTTTTCGATATTATGTATTATGTTGATTTAAAATATTAATTCAAAACTAAACAATTATACATTATTATTTTTATCAAAACCGCACTCCAATCAACAAGACATCATCTGTCTGTTTCTGATTGCCCTTCCATTCAGTCCATTCTTCATCAATTTTCTGATAAATTTCACTCATGGAATGTTTATGATACTTCACAATGGTTTCACGCAAACGCCTTGGGCCATACTTTCTATTGTCCGGACCGCCAAATTGATCCGGGAATCCATCAGAACAGAAGAAGATAGAATCACCTTTTTTCACATCAATGGTAGTACTAGTAAATTTGGTTTGGTTTTTATAAATGCCTCCTCCAATTGGGAATTTATTGCCTTTAATTTCTTCCAGTTCATCGCCATTCATGAAATATAATGACCTGTGGGCGCCAGCGTAGGAGACCTGGTTATTGTTAAGATCAATTTTACACAGGGCTATATCCATACCGTCTTTCGTTTTGGAATCATCCGTATCCTGTCGTAAGGTCTTAGTAACACCTCTGTCAAGCAGATCTAATATCTTCCCGGGATCACTTATTTTTCTTCCTTTCACAATATCATTTAACAAGAAATAACCAATTAGTGAGATTAATGCCCCAGGTACACCATGCCCAGTGCAGTCAACTGCTGCAAAATACATCATGTCGCCAACATTGATAAACCATGGGAAATCACCACTAACTACATCTTTGGCTTTATAAAGAATAAAAGAATCTGGCAGGATCTGTCGAATTACTGCATTATTTGGCAGGATAGCTCCCTGGATCCTTTTTGCATAATTTATACTTTCGGTAATCTTTTTGCTTTTGGATTGAATTTCAAGCTCAATTTGTTTTCGTTCTGTAATGTCGTGAGAAACCATCAATACGGATTCTAAAGTATTTTCCTCATCAAATTCCGGAATCGCGTTTACTTGCATTACCCGATCGCCAAAAATTGATGGGAAATCCATTTCCATCTTAGCTTTGTCATTTTCAGATTCAACCTGTTTCAAAAGCTCAATCCATTTCTGCTTTATGACGTCTTCAATATCTATTTCGTCAAGCCTCTTATTGAGAATATTGCCTGGTTTATGCCCGGTATAATTCTCAATCATTGGATTTATATAGAATACTTCACCTTCCTGCGTAAATCTTGTGATTAAGTCTGGTGAATTTTCAGATAACGCCTGCATTTTAGATTTCATTCGTTCTTCCCGCTCTGCACGTCTTCTTTCTGTAATATCCCGGCTATTCAAGATAATTCCCTGAATTGCAGGATCAGAAAGCAGGTTAGTTGCCGTTGCCTCCAGCCAGATGGTTTCACCATCTTTTTTAATGTACTCATACTGAACAGTGACTGATTCGAATGGATTTTCTATCACTTGCTCAAATATATATTCAAAATTAGCTGCCCCTTCCGGATCTACGTGAATTTTATCATTGATACCGATGAGGTCATTTTGTGAATATCCCAGGATCTTTTCAACTGATGGACTTATATATCGAATTGTCCCCTCTTTCTCGTAGATAGCAATTACCTCAGAAGCATTTTCCAGCAAAAGCTGCATTCTGTTTTGCGTTCTGTTTACTTCCTCAATCTGATCTTCAAGTCGTTGATTTGTTCTTTTTAATTCTTCCTGGGTAGCAGCCATTTCTTCAGCATTTTGCTTTAAAACTTCTTGCTGCTCTTGGAGCTCATTGCTCATTTCCTGAGATTCCTCTAGAAGATTCCTGGTGCGCTCATTCACCTTAATATTGAAAATTGTCCTGGCAAGGATTAAACTGATTTCCCGGACAAATTTTATTTGGCTTTCCGTAAACCTGTGGAATCCGGCGAATTCCACTACGCCATAGACTTTTTCTTCGGTTATAAGTGGGGTAATCAAAATACCGGTTGGTCTTTTATCTCCCAGGATACCTGAGGTGATGGTCACATAGTCATCAGGTATTTCAGTTCTTAATATGTAATCCTTTTCTACTGCAGCCTGACCTACCAACCCCTCAGCAAAATTAAACCTGGCCTGCATATATTTTTTCTTATGGTAAGCATATGCAGATTTCATTTCAATGAATTGATCAGATGGATCATCATCATTTAAAATATAAAATGCGCCCTGAATAGCATTAATCTTTTCTGTGATATAAGCAATGACAGCATCCCCCAGTTCATCGATCGAATCATGTGATCTTAATATCTCACTTATTTCTGCCACACCGGTGACGATCCAGTTACGTTCGGTATCCTGTTGTTCAGTTTCAACCAGGCCATTACGCATTTCAATCAAAGCATTACCGAGAATATCCCCTTTGCTTGATGGCGTAAAATCAGCTTTAAGATCGCCCTTACCTATCTTTTCCGCAAAAGTTGCAGTTCGTTTTAGAGCCTGTACCAGATCATCTGTGGTGTCAGCCATTTGGCCAACCTCATCATTATATCTTTTATCTATTTTATCCGGCAACACTCCCTTTGCAACGGAAACCAATGAATCTTTGAGTGAAAGTAATGGGCTAATGAAATATTGCGAAAACAATAATGAAATCATGATGGCGAAAACCAGGATCAATCCACCCCACAAAGCGAATTTTTTTACTACAATCAATGCCTGTTGATTAATCTCAGACTGATCAACCTTTACTTCAATCCCC
>DAOVVI010000320.1 GCA_030637245.1 Cyclobacteriaceae bacterium | reverse complement strand
AGAATAGCATGTTGGTGCAATTGCAACATTGAAACTGTCCACATGTGATTGACTCCGCTTTCCACGACTTCTTTTAGCGCCCTCGCTTTATTGTAACCGGTTATAATCAACACTACCTCTTTGGAATCCATTACCGTACCAACTCCTACGGTCAATGCAGTAGATGGAACCTTAGTGATGTCATTGTCAAAAAATCGTTTATTAGCCTCAATTGTATCATGATTAAGGGTTTTAATTCTTGTTCTGGAAGCAAGTGATGAGCCTGGTTCATTAAAAGCAACATGTCCGTCAGGTCCTATTCCTCCGAGGAATAATTCAATACCCCCATAACTCTTAATTTTTTCTTCATATTGTTTGCATTCTTCATCCAGATCAGGAGCATTCCCATTCAATATATTTATATTTTCTTTTGGGATATCGATATGGTCAAATAAATGCTTGTGCATGAACGCATGGTAACTTTCCGGATGATCTTCTGGAATTTTTACATACTCATCCATATTAAAGGTTACCACATTTTTAAAAGATATATCTCCCTTTTTATTCCTTCTAATCAGTTCTGTGTAAGTTGGAATTGGTGACGAACCAGTCGGTAATCCCAAAACAAAAGGTTTATCGGCAGATGGTTTTGCAGCATTGATTTTCTCAATTATATAATTCGCGATCCATTTACCAACTCCTTCTTTGTTGTCTTTAATAATTATTCTCATTTTAATAAATTTTTATATGTTGATATTAAAAAAAAACTTCATGATTCTCCATCAGACAGTACTAAACTCAAATATGAACCGATCGCTTACTCAATAAAAACATGTATTTAAAATCTTATACTTTTCAAAAATAACTGTGCGCTTTTGAAAGTACTGTTATAATGCATTCGCTTACCGATATCCCTGCAAAAATAGAAAATATTTTGAGGTTTTATACTGTTTTTTGCTCTAAAAAATGTGCTTCATAATTATAAATATTAAATTTGCGGAGTTTTTAAAAATTGAACCTGAAATGAGTAAAAAAGCAAATAAACCAATGTTAGAATCCAATTTGTCTAATCTCAATTATCCGAATACTTCTGATCTGAAAACTTTTTTAAGATTTGAAAAATTACCCGTAACTATTTTTACGGATGCGGATTTAGCCTCCATTGAAGTGGCAAATGAAATTGCATCAATCATTAAAATTAAACAATTAAGAAAAGAGAATTGCCTGATTGGTTTTGCTGCAGGATCAACGATGGCAGCTTTTTATGAAGAATTGGTTCGTTTGCACAAGAAAGAAGGATTAAGCTTTAAGAATGTTATGTCGTTTAATATTTATGAGTTTTATCCGATGGCTCCTGAGTCAATACAGAGTTCAGCAAAATTTATGCAGGAGTACCTCTTTGATCACATAGATATTGAAAAATCTAACATTCACATACCTGATGGGTCTTTGCCATTGGAAAAAGTAAATGAGTTTTGTGCCGATTATGAGCGAAAGATTGAGAGTAATGGAGGATTAGACGTGATCATACAGAGGGTAAGTAATAGAGGTCATTCTGGTTTTAATGATCCGGGATCGCCATTTGATTCTAAAACAAGACTTGTGACACTTGATAGAGCTACAATTACGACAGCAGCAAGTGATTTTTATGGAGAAGAGAATGTTCCTAGAAAAGCAATTACAATGGGTATAGATACCATGTTTGGAGCTAAAAAGGTGTTTCTTTTAGCCTGGGGGGAAGGCAAAGCTCCAATTATTAAAAAAATCGTTGAAGGCAAAAAGACAGATCAGATTCCGGCAAGTATATTGCAGGATCATGCAGATGTCAGTGTTATCCTTGATGAAGCATCTGCGGATGAACTGAAAAGAGTAAAAACTCCATGGATTGTTGATACTCCAAAATGGGATGAAGCAATGATTAAGAAGGGCGTAGTCTGGTTGTCTAAAAAAGTAAGCAAGCCTATTCTTAAACTAACCAATAAGGATTACAATGATCAACACATGAATGATCTACTGACGGAAGTAGGAGAGGCCTATGACATTAACATAAAGATATTTAATGATTTGCAAAAAACGATTACGGGTTGGCCGGGCGGTAAGCCTAATGCCGATGATTCCAATAGACCTGAAAGAGCACAACATCCTAAGAAAAGAGTTATAATCTTTAGTCCTCACCCCGATGATGATGTAATCTCTATGGGAGGAACTTTTATCCGGCTTGTAGATCAGGGACATGATGTACATGTGGCTTATCAGACATCTGGAAACATTGCGGTTTTTGACGAAGACGTTATTCAGCTTACTGACTTTTTTCAGGAAATTGATCAGGCCCTTGACGTACAAAATAAAGAAGCGCTTGAGTTGTATAAAAAAGTGAATAAATACATCAGGGAAAAGAAGCCGGGAGAGGCCGATAAGCCTGAAGTAAAGAAAATTAAAAGCTTAATAAGAAGGAGCGAAGCACGCGCCGGATGCCGGCATTCAGGTTTAACAGATGATAAAGCCCACTTTTTAGATTTGCCATTTTACGAAACCGGCCAGGTGAAGAAAAATCCGGTAGGTCCGGCAGACGTGAAAATCATAAAGGATCTAATGTTGGAAATAAAACCTCACCAGGTATTTGCAGCAGGTGATCTTTCAGACCCTCATGGAACCCACAGGGTATGTCTTGATGCGATTTTTATGGCATTGGATGAGCTGAAAAAAGAACCATGGATTAAGGATTGCTGGGTATGGCTTTATCGCGGAGCATGGCATGAATGGCCGGTCAATGAAATAGAAATGGCTGTACCAATGAGCCCCGATGAATTGATGCGAAAACGTAAGGCTATTTTTAGGCATCAGTCGCAAAAAGACTCTGCGCTTTTCCCTGGTTCGGATAGCAGGGAGTTCTGGCAAAGAGCTGAAGACAGGAATATAGGACTCGCCAGTCAATATGATCAATTGGGACTGGCAGAATATGAGGCCATGGAAGGCTTCAAGCGATACTTTTTCTTATAATCAATCCATTGCTTGGAATTCTGTAATAATTTCATAGGTCAGTTTTGATGCAAGCTTTGAAGTTTTATTATCCTGGTCCAGTGATGGGTTTAATTCAGCTATGTCGGCAGAAATTAGCTTACCGGAACCAACGATTTCTTTGATCAAATCCAGGGTGATATTTGGATGTAAACCAATTGTAGATGGGGCGCTGACACCAGGGGCAAACGAAATGTCGAAAACATCTAAGCAAATGGTAAGGTAAATGTAATCCACCTTTTCTATAAAATTCTTTATGTGATTAATATGATTATGAATCATAGTTTCATTGATCTCGTTGGCTAGAATGTATTCAACGTCAAGCGAATTGGCCCGTTCAAATAAGGCTTGCGTATTGGCTGAATGTTGAATGCCGATACAGAAGTAGTTAAAGGGTCGATGGTTCTCCTGGCATATTTTAGAAATCTGAAAAAATGGAGTCCCAGATGATGGTTTGTCTTCAGGTATTCTCAAATCGAAATGAGCGTCGATGTTAATAATTCCTATGTGTCTCTCTTTCGGTGTTGCATCGAAAAGACCCATGAAATGAGGAAAAGCTACTTCGTGTCCGCCCCCGAAGACAAAGGGAAAATAGCCTTTTGTTTTAATTGTTGTGATTAGATTTTGCAGTTCGTTCTGGGCGCCTTCAAGATCATGATCCGTGCAAATCACAGCTCCACCATCAATAATAATTGTACTCTGATGTAAATGATAAGCATGGTTACAACAAGCTAAGCGTAGCCATTCGGACCCTTCTACAACAAAGACACGAAAAAAATAACAAAAGATAAATTAGATAAATCTACGAATATTAAACTTTTGTCCGGGTTGTTT
>DAOVVI010000041.1 GCA_030637245.1 Cyclobacteriaceae bacterium | reverse complement strand
ACCAATCACAATAGATTCAAAAAGACCAAGGTTAATATTATCAGTGATATTGATACTCAGGTGATGAGATGCAATGAATTTTTTAGGATATTTTCCGTCAAGACTTCCGGTTACAGAATAATTTTGATCTGCGATTGTTTGGGCAAATAGGTTTGAATAATTGATTCTCCAGATTTTGGTATTAAACTTCAGGTATGTATAGCCTGGACTGAAGTCGGAAATAATCATTGATCTGTGACCTGCTCCAGTAAATGATTGATCAAAACCGAATTGAGCATTCACATATTTTTTCACCAGTTCAAAGGAGATGTAACCTCTGGCGGTAAAATAATCCACCCCGTTAGTTTTAAATTTTTTCCAGAATCCTTCGCCGGGAACGACCCCGTTTTGCGCCGTCCATTCCCTCACATAATTTGGATACACAGCTTGCGTAGTGGATATAAAAGAATAAAATCCCAACCGCCTGGAAATGGAGCCTCTCAAATCAACACCCCGGGTATTAATATAAGTTGTTACATCGCTTTCGGTTTCTTTTCCTCCACTAAAGTAGATGACGGGATTTACGTGCAAGTCAAAATCTCCTTCATCTACATTTATAAAATCAGATTTCTTTCGATAGATATATTTAAGAAAAGGTTTCCTGCTATCACTTTCATCGTTTTGACTCCATTCCCAATTATCGTTGGCCAGATATTGAAGGTTAAACTTATCCCGATCAGAAAGCGTATTGAAAAAAGATTCATTACTGTAGAGACTATCAATAAATCCCGCCACATGAATTCTTTGCAATGGTTTCACATGACTGTGAAAATTTTGTGAAAATTTTCCACTCATGATCTCGTATCTATCAATCAGGTGATAATAATCCCTATTGAGTGGAATATTAGCGCTTTGAGAAAACAAATGAGAAGAGAAAAGTGTAAGTAGTAAAAAAAATAATAATGTTTTATTCATAAAAATATAAATTCCATTTCGCTCCAAATGATTTTGGAAACTTATAATGAGTTTAAAATCACACCCGCCTGCCCTGCCTCGCCAGCAGGCGAGCGGCGAGGCAGGGCAGTGACCTGCAATTCAATGATTTGTTTGCAAATTAAATTTTACCCGCAATTTAGTTATTTAATCTGAATGTTGTTGCCTGATCTGTCAATGAGCCATGGAAATTGGGTTTTAACCTAAGGGAATCCCTAAGTGCATTGCTACAGTCATCCTGGACTTGCCTACTGCAAGCAGGTTGATTTCAGGATAATTATTGAGGTTAGTAAGCGCCACAGAATTTACGATAATAATTGAGTCCTTTTTTTATTCCTAAATTGTGTGCCATTAAAAAATCCTTACAAGCCTGAGAATTGCTACCCATTAAATTAAGGCAATGCCCTCTTAGCAAATAGGTTTCAGCAAGTATATTTTTCAGTACGTATTTATTTGGTGTATTTGATAATTCTACTATTTGCAATTCAATGGATTTTGAAAAATCTTCATAAGCATCTGAATAATTATTCATGTTGTTGTTGCAAAGACCTCTATAACGATAGTTACATTCTTCATTTGGATTGATTTGGATTGATTTGGAAAAATCCAGTACAGCGTTTCTATATTCATAATTATTCAAATTAATTACACCGCGTTCAGTATATGCTTTGTCTTTGAGCGGGGATAGCTCAATCATTTTATTGTAATCTTCTACTGCATCATCAGTATTTCCCATAGATTTTAGAAAATCACTTCTGATCTGATAGTATTGATAATTATCTGGAGCCAGGGCAATTGCCAGGTTGATATCATCTAAAATATCATAATACCCTCTTGAATCTTTTTGTGGTTGTTGGTAAACCATATTAATTTCAGACCTAAATGCATAGTATGTAGAATTTTCAGGATTAATTCGGATTGCAGCTTCCAGGTTTTCTAAAGCCTGGAAAAAGGTTCTTGTTGCCAGATCTAGCTTTGCTTTATAATAATGTAACTCAGCATTATTGTTGGATAATGCATTGGATTTTTCAAAGTTGCTTGTAGCATTAGAAAAATCTTTCAGGGCAAGATAAGCTTTACCCCTGGTCAAATAGTAATTTCCTGTAAAGGATGTGTTGATTTTTTCTATTTCAAAAATACTGTTTATATCATTAATTGAGCTGTGATAATTTCCTAGTTCATAATTTGTTTCTGCTCTCAAATAAAATGCATTCACGTAAAGAGGATCTCCTGCCAATGCCTTATCCAGAAAAACTTTTGATTCCTTAAAATCCCGATTATCATATTTATACTTCGCAAATTTAAAGTATTCCCGTGGAACCTGGGCTCGTAAATCACCAAACAGATAGATGAGTAAAAACATTACAATCGTGATTCTCTTCATCAGGATCAGAAATGGAAATTATTTATAAATGAGGTTAAATTTATTAATTAATAGTCTAAAAACCATAACAAATACAATCATTACAAATTTTATGTAAAAACGCAAATCATAAAATTATCTATGCAAGATTTTTTAAATCCATTCATCTATGTAATTTTGACTGGCAAATAAGATTAGAAATTTATTTGCCATGCCCCTAGATAATAAACTATTCAATTCTGAAGCCCTTACATACGATGATGTGTTATTAGTACCTGGGTTTTCTGAAGTTCTCCCAAGAGACACTCAAACAAAAACAATTCTCACAAAAAACATCGCACTCAATATACCTTTGGTATCTGCAGCAATGGACACGGTTACGGAAGTAAATCTTGCAATTGCTATGGCACTGGAAGGAGGCATGGGTTTTATTCATAAAAACATGTCCATTGACCATCAGGCGAATCAGGTGAGAAAAGTAAAACGATCTCAAAGCGGACTAATTTTAGATCCGGTTACGCTTAATATTGATTCAACAGCCGGTGATGCGGTAAAAATAATGAGAGAATTCAAGATTGGGGGTATTCCAGTTGTGGATGAAAAAGGCAAGCTTTTGGGGATTATTACCAATAGGGACTTGAGGTTTCAAAAAGATATGTCTGTACCAGTACAGAAAATAATGACCAGGGATAATCTGATTACTGCAATTGATGAGATTTCGTTGGATGAAGCGGAAGAAATTCTTAAAATTCATAAAATCGAAAAACTTCCGATTGTTAATGCAGAAGGTAAACTGACCGGATTAATTACTTATAAAGATATTCTTAAAAATATTGATCGCCCCAATGCATGTAAAGATGTCTATGGAAGGTTGAGAGTAGGAGCTGCTGTCGGAGTCACCTCTAACATTATCGACAGGATATCAGCGTTAGCTATAGCTGGAGTAGATGTGATAAGTATCGATACGGCCCATGGTCACTCAAAAGGAGTAATAGAAGCATTGAAATCCGTTAAAAAAGAATTTCAGGACCTGGATGTAATAGTAGGAAATATTGCTACTTATGAGGCGGGCATTGCGCTTGCTGACGCCGGGGCAGATGCAGTAAAAGTTGGTGTAGGTCCCGGAAGTATTTGCACAACAAGGGTGATTGCGGGAGTTGGAGTACCTCAGTTGACTGCTGTTACCGAAGTTGCCAGAGCCATGAAAGATAGAGGTGTCCCTGTGATAGCAGACGGAGGTATCCGCTTTTCAGGTGATGTAGTAAAAGCAATAGCTGGAGGAGCAGATAGTGTTATGATCGGTTCCCTTTTGGCCGGTACTGAAGAGGCACCTGGAGAAATGATCATTTATGAAGGCAGAAAGTTTAAGACATACCGTGGAATGGGATCAATTGAAGCTATGGAAGACGGTTCAAAAGACCGATATTTTCAGGATACTGAAGATGATGTTAAAAAATTAGTTCCGGAAGGTATAAGTGGCCGGGTTCCATATAAAGGATTGGTGTCAGAAGTACTTTATCAATTAGTTGGAGGATTACAAGCTGGAATGGGTTATTGTGGAGCAAAAACAATTTCTGATCTGGCGGATGCTAAATTTGTAAAAATAACTGCTGCGGGAGTCAGGGAGAGCCATCCTCATGATATTCAAATTACCAGGGAAGCTCCAAATTATAGCCGATAATATAGATTTGCCATTCACACAAGAAATTTTGACTATAAAATTCATTGAATTTTGATAGTCAGAAATTAGCATTATATTCGTTTTCATGACTTAAACTGAATTAGGATGCCCTCACAAAAAAATATCCTGAGATTTATTACTTTTTTGGGTATTTTCACCTGGCTCGCTATACTTGGGTCAGGGTATATATTTCGATTTGGGCAACTTCACAATGCCTCTTCCGATCCTTACCTGTTTTTTTCCAAAGCGCTGCTGATTGTATTTATTGTTATCATATATTTTTTCTATCGAAATAATATTGGCAGTCAGGAAAGTTTCAATATCATCGATTTATTGTGGAAAGTTTTTGTGACTGGTTTGATTGCTACGGTTGTATCTCTATTATCTAACTTTTTATTGGAAGCATTAAAGGACCATGAGCATGGAGGAAATCCATATTTTCTTGATACGCTTTATCAAGTAAATGTTGGCCTGATCATTACATTTTTAATCGCCACATTCACAGTCTGGAAACGGCTTATCCTTTATCAGAAAAGCAAATGGCTCATTAGAACGTGGAATGTATTTGAATATGGATTGTTAGGCAGCTCTCTATTATTTTTTACTTCCCTGGAAATTTCCACCGGTCTTGGATTGGTAGTTTTGGTCATACTGGCTCTGTTGGGCATTGTATTAAGCGTTAATTTAAAATGGGTTGCTTATTTGAATTTTAAACAAAAATTGAAGAGTATCTTATTAATTATATTAATCGCTTTGTATATATTATACTTCTATACAATTTTAGATGATTATGGACAAGATCATGGATTTTCGCTGGTTTTCAGTGCCGTTGAAGTAATTACAATAAGAGCCCTTTATATTTTTACTCTGGTATATTGCGTTTTTTCCGTTCTCGTAATTTTATTTAATCTTCCGACATCCTCTGTTTTCGAACAAAAACTTGTAGAAGTCATCAATTTCCAGAAATTGAGTCAATCAAGGAATACAGGTCAAAGTGAAGAACAGGTATTTGATATTTTGCTTGAGAGTTCTGTAAGCGTTGTGCTAGCCAATGCTGCCTGGCTCGATATAATGGATTCAGGCGAAAAGCCTAAAAGCACACTTTATTTTAAGATTGACAAGAAAGAAAAGGCTCAAATACTCAATAGTGTTAAAGGTAGTAAAATAAGAAAAGTACAAAGCTCAGTACCTTCCAGAAATATAAATCCTGGCAGGTTTACGGCCGGATTGAAACATGAAATTTACAAATCGATATTTGTGATCCCATTGTTCAATCAGGATAAACAAATCGCAACCTTGGCCTTATTAAAAGACGTCAATGATGGATTTGGTAAGGAAATGATAGAAATTATAAAGACATTCGTCAACCAGGCAAGTATTTCCATTGAGAATTATCGCTTAATGGAGGAAGCTATTATCAATGAGCGTTATAAGGAAGAACTGAAAATTGCCAAACGAGTTCAGGATAGCTTAATTCCAAAAACTCTTTGCTCCAATGATGATATGGAAATAAGTGCATTTTCCAAGGCAGCAGCGGAGGTAGGAGGCGACTACTTCGATACATATAAATTGGATAAAAACCGACTGGCGATCATAGTAGGCGATGTTTCCGGAAAAGGAACATCCGCAGCCTTTCACATGTCGCAAATGAAAGCTGTTTTCCAAAGCCTGGTTCAACTTAATTTATCGGCAAAAGAATTTATTGTTAAAGCGAATAATGCATTGAGCGGTTGCCTGGATAGAAGGTCCTTTATAACTACTACATATTTTATTATTGATAGCAAAAAGAAAAACATTGAATTTTCCAGGGCAGGTCATTGTCCTACCTTATACTATTCGGCAAGAGATAAAAAAGTCAGCTTTTTAGCAGATAATGGTTTGGGATTAGGTATTTTACGTGATGATCAGTTCAATAAATTTGTTGAAGTTAATGAAATCGATTATTATCAAGGTGATATATTATTTTTATATACAGATGGTATCATTGAAGCAAAAAATAAGCGGAATGAAGAATTTGGATATGATCGCCTGAAACTATTTTTGGAGAAGCATGCTTTTTATAGCGCTGAATACATAAAAGAAGAAATTTTAAAAACATTATATGATTTTTGTGAATCTTCTAATTTAGAAGATGATATAACCACATTAATTGTAAAAGTTAAATGAAAAGAAAAACTTATATACCCTAAACACGTAATTACATTATGGTTGAGATTAAAAATTCTCTCGATAACGACATTTTCACTATCTATGTCATTGGAGAAGTTGACGCCAGCTCGTCAATTCATTTAGATGAATCAATAAGCGAAGCAACTAGCAAGTACAAGAAGATAATGGTCAATTGTGAGCAATTAGAGTACATTTCGTCTGCTGGTTTAGGTGTTTTCATGTCATATATCAATGATTTAGAGGAAAGTGGTATTAATTTGGTGATTTATGGTCTAAGTGATAAAGTAAAGCACGTATTTCAAATTTTAGGTCTGGATCAACTATTAAAAATTACCGAAAGCGAAGCAGAGGCAAAGGGAATTGTTAATGGAGTATAAGTTTAAGGTACCTTGTAGTAAAAGTAAACTGGGAGAGATTCGCGAGTTCCTCCAACGGGTATTAAGCGAAAATTCTATTCCGGAAGTAACTGTAAATACACTTGTATTGGCAGTTGACGAGGTATGTGCCAACCTGATCATTCATTCACACAATTGCAACCCCAATGATCAACTTGAGCTAAAAGTACGAGTTAACGGAAAGTCAGAAATTACTTTTGACATCATAGATCATGGAGATGGATTTAATATTGGTAACTACCAGGAACCATCCATTTCAGATATCGTAAAGCAAAAAAGAAAAGGAGGAATTGGCCTGATGCTAGTGAGGCGAATCATGGATGAAATAGAACTCATTAAAGGTGAAAAGAAAAATGTTTATCGACTCCACAAAAAGATATGATTAGGGGAAGTCAATAAATTAAGAATGTAGAAAATTATAAAACCACACCATACCTGTATGCGATGGCAAGTTTGGTACCCTAATTCAAAAAATACCTGATTTATAAATAAACTCCAATTATACTTTCCGCTCAATATTTTATTTGTAAAGCCATTTTTTTCATTAAAATTGCACTTCATTTTTAAAAATATGTGTTTCGCATCATGAGAAAGTTTTTTTTCTTTCAATATCTAATCGTTTTTATTTCATCCTGCGCAATTCTTCCCAAATCTGATTTGGCGAATTCGACTTTATTTTCAATAGATAAAGATCCCACTATAGCTGATGAGTTTTTATATGTATATGAAAAAAATAATTTCAACAATGATAGTATCTATACAGATAAAGATGTTGATGAATATTTTGAACTTTTTATAAATTTTAAACTTAAAGTAGAAGCAGCAAAATCAACCGGGTTAGATACCACAAAGTCCTTTCTTGATGAATTTGAAACCTATAAAGATCAGTTAATAAAACCATACTTATCTGAAGCTAAAGAACAGGAAAGATTAGTTGAGGAGGCTTACGACAGGATGAAATATGAAATAGACGCCTCTCATATTTTAGTAAGTGTTACGCCGGATGCTTTGCCGGAGGATACGGCTAAAGCATACCAAAAAATAAGAGAAGTATATGAAAAGACAAAATCCGGGCAGGACTTTGGGGAATTGGTTGCCAAATTTTCTGAAGATCCCTCGGCTAAATCAAACAAAGGGAGGCTCGGGTATTTTTCAGCTTTTCAAATGGTATTTGCTTTTGAAGACGCCGCATATAAAACTCCGGAAGACTCTATTTCAGATATTTTAAGATCTCGATTTGGATACCATATTTTGAAAATACATGACAAAAGGCCATCCAGTGGAAAAGTAAAGGTTTCTCATATCATGGTTCGGATCAATGGAAATAATGGAGATTCTGTTTCTGTAAGAAATAAAATATTTGAAATCTATGATCAGATTATTGGAGGCGCAGATTGGAATGAATTGTGTCAAAAGTATTCAGAAGATCAAAGAACGAAAAATAATGGAGGAACGCTGCCTTTTATTAGTTTGAAACAGATAAATGATCCTGCTTTTGAAAATGCAGCCTTTAGTCTTCAAACCCCCGGGGAAATCAGTGACCCGGTCAAGAGTAAATTTGGATGGCATATTATTAAACTTGAAGAAAAAAAGGGATTGGAACCATTTGAGGAAATTAAAGAAGATCTGGAACAAAGAGTTTCAAAAGATGATCGTTCGAAACTTAGCCGACAAGCTGTAATATCAAAATTGAAAGCTCAAAACAATTTTCAAGAGTATTCCCTGGTAAGAGAAAAAATTGTTCAATTGGCTGATTCTTCCTTGCTAGCGGGAAAATGGAATACTTCTTTGACTGATTCATTTTCTGAGGATTCTCTATTTTCAATTGATGGAAATCTGTACGTTACAATATCTGTAATCGAAGAAATCAAAAAGAAACAGAGACGGAGAACCGGAATAGAACCAAGTAGATATATGAATGAACTGATTGATGGTTTCATTGAAAAAAGTCTTATGGAATATGAAGAAGATCAGCTT
>DAOVVI010000533.1 GCA_030637245.1 Cyclobacteriaceae bacterium | reverse complement strand
TGGTAAGTCTGTCACCGGCTTTTCCGGCTTTTTCACGAGCACTGGTTTGTTCAAGATCCATGATGGTATAATAGCCGGCAGCCGCACTGACGGGATTGGCAGCCATGGTTCCACCTACCATTGCGCGTTTTTTCCCGCTCTGTAAACCTGCTGCAAGGTATTCCATCAGATCCTGACTCCCACCTAAACCTCCCGCCGAAGGATATCCTCCGGCAACTACTTTACCAAATACGGTAAGATCGGGTTTCACGTCATAATAACCTTGTGCTCCGCTCAGTCCAATTCTAAAGGCCGACACCACTTCATCAAAAATCAATAAGGCGCCATATCGGTCGCACAACTCTCTTACATTTTTGTTATAGTCAAAGTCCACTGGTCTCGTGCCACTTTCAGGGCCGATTGGTTCCAGGATTACTGCCGCTGTGCCGCCACGTAATTTATTCATCCTCAATTTTTTCTCAAGTGAAGAAATGCTGTTTGGCCATACTTCCTGGGTATGTTTTGAACATGATCTTGGGATACCATGTGCTTCAAATCGTCCGGTTCCCGGAATTCTCATTCCATATACCATCTGGTCACTCCAGCCATGATAGGCGCCGCCAACTTTAATTATTTTTTTCTTTTTAGTCGCCAATCGTGCAACCCGAATGGCCGCCATTACGGCTTCTGTACCACTACCCAGCATTCTAAAAAGATCAACTGAGGGGTACAACTCACAAATTTTCTTAGCAATTTTAAATTCATATTCATGAAACAGGCCTGTTGAAGGGCCACATTCATGAAGCAATTCAATGATCTTTTCCTTTACCACCGGGTAATTGCTTCCTAAAACTGTCGGACCTCCAGCCTGCAGAAAATCAATATATCGATTACCATCTTTGTCATAGAGATAAGCGCCTTCAGCTTTTGTGAAAACCAGTGGAAAAGGATAATTGAAGGCCAGGTTATGCTGCACACCTCCAGGAATATATTTCATTGCCTCAGAGGTAATAGCATGAGATTTGGTGCATTTTTGATCAAAATATTTTTTATACTCATCAATCTCATTTCGCTTTATCGGTCTGATGGGTTGAGTCAATAGGTCGCCTAGTTTTTTATAAATTTCCTGTGTGTTGTGATATTCACTGATTGCAAAGCCAGGTCTGCTCATTTTTTCTCCAGGTTTAAAAGCTTAAAAAAGTATTCCTATTAAAGGCATATAACTGGAATGAACTACTTACAATGAAAGCCCATTTCCTTTAAAAGGATTTTATTATTTAAAATTTGCATAGACTTTATTTTGAAATTACTTATCGTCATCCTAAAAGAGCTGATTATTATCTTTTAACCATGACACGGATTCCTTAATTGCTTCCAGTGAACTGTATTTTGGAGAATAATCAATCAAACGGCGAGCTTTGGTGATACTGCAATTTGGGCTATGAGCAATGTGGCCCCGGGTTGCATTAGCGTCTGCCTCGCTTACAGTTTTTACCCATTCTTGCCAGGCTAAAAAACGAAGTTTCGCTTTCTTCCCAAACCACTCAGCCATAGCTTCTGCGTAACCTCGTAAAGTGATAGCTTGCGGTGAAACAACATGAAAGCTTTCACCTATGGCATTGTCCCAATTGTTGATGGCACATATAAACGATTGGGCCACATCATCTGCATGGACATGATGCACTGTTTCCATTCCGAAATTGGGCAAAAGAACCTCTTCTCCATTGGCTAACTTTCTGAATATCTCCAAATTGAAATTGCCAGCAGGATTTACCGGAGCCCACCCAGGGCCTACGATATGACCCGGATGCAGAATTGTTACTGGAAATACATGATTTTTTGATTGGTCCAACAGATAAACTTCTATAGCAGCTTTGTTAATTCCGTATTCTCCAAATGGTGCTCTTGGTTGAGTTTCTTCCGTTGGCACTGAAAGGCTATGCCCATGCACCCAGATGGTGCCGCAGTGTAAAAAATGCGCTATTTTCCCATGAAGTGCTTCGACTATTTCCCTTGCACTCTCAGGAGTAAAACAGATCATATCTATGACCACGTCCGGATCAAGATTGCGGATCTGCTTTCCGAAATTATTGTCTTGCTCTGCCTTGCTTCGATCAATTTGAATTTGCATTACTGAATTCCACGTATCATCTGGATGGTACGGCACTCGTTGCAGACGACTAACGGAAATTACCTCATGCCCGGCATTCACCAACCTTGGAACTAAATACGTGCCAACATGGCCGGTACCACCTATTATTACAACTTTCATATAAAAATTATTCTCGTTAGAAACATATTTTATATCTGCACTATCTAC
>DAOVVI010000502.1 GCA_030637245.1 Cyclobacteriaceae bacterium | reverse complement strand
TGCCCTGGAAGTAAGCGTCAATTTTGTAGCCTGGTCATTTAATGCGCTAAGAATTGTCGGGTGGCAATGTCCCTGGTTTACAGCGCTGTAGGCTGATAAAAAATCAAAATACGTATTGCCTTCCACATCATATAAATAGACACCCTTGCCTCTGCTCAATACTACCGGTAAGGGATGATAATTCTTAGCTCCGTAATTATTTTCAAGCGTTATTGCATTTTCGCTTGATTCAATATTGATCATCCTGAATATTCATTAAAATGATTTTTCACATTTCAAAGGTATTTCAAAATTGAGCATGAACAAAACTGTAATTGGATTAAAAATCAAACCAAAATAATTCAGGAGATTAGTTAAGCGATTTACAATCGAGCTGGAAATCAGGCCCCTCAACCTGCGAGGTGGGCTTATCTTCAAATGAGAAATATTTATGGAATTCCAACCTAAATTTTTGAATAATTGTATAAAATTTGAGGGCGGGCCGTCCAACATATTTTGGCTAAAATCTATAATTAAAATAAACATAAGTGGTTTTGATCTTAGGTATTTTTTCCTCACCTTTGCAGACCAATTTGAGAATCGACATAATTTACAATAAAAATGGCTAGAATTTGTCAAATTACGGGGAAGAAACCTTTGGTAGGAAACAATGTTTCTCATGCCCACAATAAGACCAAAAGAAAGTTTTATCCTAATCTTCAAAAGAAGAGATTTTATATCCCTGAAGAAGATCGTTGGATTACATTGAAAGTTTCTGCTGCTGCTATTAGAACCATCAATAAAAATGGTATTACTGCAGTATTGAAAAAAGTGAGAAAGCAAGGCAATATCTTAGTATAGTATCAGATAATAATTAGCTAATAAAATGGCAAAAAAGGGAAATAGAGTTCAGGTAATTTTGGAATGCACAGAGCACAAGAATTCTGGCATGCCGGGAACTTCCCGTTACATCACCACGAAAAACAGGAAGAATACCACTGAAAGATTGGAACTTAAAAAGTACAATCCGATTTTAAAGAAATATACAGTTCACAAAGAAATTAAATAATTATGGCTAAGAAGGTTGTAGCAACGCTAAAAACTAAAGGCGGAAAAAATTACGCTAGAGTCATCAGAACGATCAAGTCAGAAAAAACAGGTGCATATACCTTTAAAGAAGAAATTGTGAGTACGGATCACGTGAAAGATTTGTTAGCTAAAAAATAAAAGAATTTTTTTCTGAGAATAGAAATCCCTGGAATACAGGGATTTTTTTTTCATTTTTCTTCCTTACCTCAACCAATGATATGTTCAAGTTTTTTTCAAAAAGCAATAAAGAAAATCTCGATAAAGGCTTAGAAAAAAGTAAATCAAACTTTTTTTCGAAACTTAGTAAAGCGGTAGTTGGAAAATCTTCTGTTGATGATGAGGTGCTTGATGAGTTGGAAGAGGCGCTCATTACATCGGATGTAGGCGTAGATACTACCATCAAAATCATAGAGCGTATTGAGGCTCGCGTTGCCAGGGATAAATATCTTAATACGAAGGAGCTTGATAAAATTCTAAAAGAAGAAATCGCTTCCCTCCTGGAAGAAAACCATATTGAAGATCAGGAAGATTTCAGCCTTCTTTCTGACAAAAAGCCATACATTATGTTGGTTGTCGGTGTAAATGGAGTTGGCAAAACTACTACTATAGGAAAATTAGCCGGTCAATTTAAAGACCGTGGGTATAAGGTGATTTTAGGAGCTGCGGATACATTTAGAGCCGCTGCAGTGGATCAGCTTAAGCTATGGGGAGAGCGCGTTGGCGTCCCGGTGGTTTCGCATGGCATGAACACTGATCCTGCCTCTGTAGCCTTTGATGCTGTTAAAGAAGGTGTGAACTCGGGAGCTGACCTGGTTATTATTGATACAGCGGGAAGACTGCATACCAAGGTAAATCTCATGAATGAGTTGTCTAAAATAAAAAGGGTGATCCAGAAATTCAGAGAAGACGCACCGAATGAAGTGCTGCTTGTGTTAGATGGAAGTATGGGTCAAAACGCAGTTATTCAGGCGCGAGAGTTCACCAAAGTCACAGAAGTTACTTCAATTGCAGTGACAAAACTGGATGGTACGGCAAAAGGAGGCGTTGTTCTGGGAATTAGTGATGAATTTAAAATTCCTGTCAAATACATTGGTGTTGGAGAAAAGGTGAATGATCTTCAGATTTTCAATAAGTTTGAATTTGTGGATTCCTTTTTCCGTAAGGGCAATTAACCTCATACCTTTACTTTTTTGGTTTACCAGTCTCCGCCAGGCCTTTTCAGGTGACTGAGGAGGATAACATGAATAATAAAAGGTCATTTTGTCCGGCCAATTCTATATCAAAATTCCTGATCGCATGCACTTATTTCTGCTCGCAAATATGATTTATGTTTACTGTAATTCCTTTGCAGTGTTGATTTGAGATCCCCTACGACGAAAAAATACCTGTTTGGAATAAAAACACCGAGGAGAATGATAATTAAAACAAAAATAATCTGCTCTTATTTTTTAATAATCATGCGAATTATCCATTTTTATT
>DAOVVI010000463.1 GCA_030637245.1 Cyclobacteriaceae bacterium | reverse complement strand
GGGATTAAAATCCATATCGAAGGAGTGGAAAAAGAAATTCACAGAATTTTTGATGATTTGGAGATTCGTAATTCTTTTTGTCTTTTATCAATTCCTGATCGCAAATTCACGAATAAAATGATTTTGCTAATTGAGCAAAATGAATCTCTAATTAATGAAGATATTATTTTGGAGACGCTTAAACGTAAATTACCAAAATATCATGATCCAAAATCAGTAAAACAAGTTAGCGAATTGATCCTTACAAAGTCCGGAAAAATTGACAGAAAAAGGAATACAGAATTATATCTTAGCACTTAGCCTGAATATCAGTATGCAAAGAAGCGAGCTTTTTCTTATAGGGGAATACGTTTTTAAAAGCATCCTGAGTAGTGACAGGAAGCAGTAGTTGGCAGGATAAGAAAATGTATCAGGTAAAGCAGGAGACGTTTAGGGAGAATATTCACAAATTATTAAGGTTAGAATTAAATAAGAAAATGGAGCATACCGAATCTTTCAGTAAAATAACATTTGAATACAACACAGGGCCAATTCCGCCTCCTTTCTGTCATAAGTATAAAATCGTAATTTTGAAAAGTAAGCATGAAAAATACCAGGTTGACCTAAATCTTGAATATTATGATCGGGATGAAATCACAGAGGAAGAAATATTTGACGAAGGATTTTCGCTGGATGATGACTATAAATGGAAAGGAAATTTGCCGCAAGTATGGGGGCATGAGATTGAGCGTAATCTCAAGTCCGCCAATTGGAAGAAAAGGCCAGGGCCCGGGAATGATGGATCAGATTTAATAATAAGAATATCACAGGATAACCAGTCGGAAGTATTACAGCCTTCATCAACAAGAGAATGGGAAATATTTATTCAGGAAATTATCCAGGCAATTTTTGAATTGAGTAAAAAGGAAGCTCCGCTTCACATTAGTTTTTTATCAGGAGAATCTAAAAATCATGGTGAAAAAGTTGAATTTATATTCTCATTTGCCGATAGGAATGTTCTACTGATTTCATCGAAAAATGACCAAAATTCCATGGATTGGAAAGAAGGGCAAAAGCTATTGAAATATATTTTTGCTTTTAATTATATGCCTGAAAGCGGCTTTGAAAAAATTCCTGAAAAACCTGGTGATTTTATATCTCCCGGCGACGGTTTGTGGTACGAATTATTGTCACAGAAAAATGACGATATTGAGCGGGCTAAAAAGCTGGTTGAAACACTGAAAAGCTACATGATGTGAGCAGGTAAACTTGTTTATTTGGTACTCACATTTAAAAAATTATACATTATTAGACGTCCTCTTATTTTTCCTTTTCATCAATTTATAGATTGTCATGAAATGACATTATTTCCCCTTTCTAATAATAAAAAATCCCAAGGCGTTTTGCCCTGGGATTTCATTAAATAATTGTTCCCTGCTTGCAGGTTGTTTATTTTTCCGGTGGTAATAAAACAGCATCAATCACGTGAACAACCCCGTTAGAAGCCGCCACAGTTCCCAATACTTTCGCACCGTTTACATATATCACCTCTTCTTTGACCTCGATAGTTACATTATCACCAGTTGCCTGACCAATTGTTGCGCCATCTTTAAGATCCTTCAAACTGTAGGTGCCCGGAGCGGCATGAAAGGTGATAATCCTCATCAATGTTTTTTTATTTTCCGGCTTTAGCAGGTCTTCTACTGTTCCTGCAGGTAACTTATCAAAAGCAGCATTAGTAGGAGCAAAAACTGTAAGCGGACCAGGATTTGCAAGTACATCAGCCATTCCTGCAGCTTGAACTGCCGCAACTAATGTAGTATGATCTTCAGAAGCAGCGGCAATCTGAACAATGTTTCTTGCAGACAGGTCATCTACTACTGATGCCTGACCACCTTTCATCGCCGGTCTTGAAGTACTCGCGGCTTCTTGTCGGTCTCCTTTATTGTCGCCACAAGATGTAAATAAAAATCCTACCAATACGAAGCAAATAAAAAAATATAGATTTCTCATAATCATAGTTATTAAAGGTTTTGAACTTGGGTTCAAGTTATTCAGGCAAAGCTTAAATTGATTATGATTTGAATCATAAAAAAGCCTGATATTCAGTTATAACTAAACATCAGACTTAAATTATAGTTTTTTATGCTAATGAAAATAATTAAGTCAATATTCTAAAAATTAATGCTCATGCCCACCAGGGCCATGAATATGCCCGTGTTCTATCTCTTCTCGAGTGGCTTGCCTTACTTCCAGAATCTCTCCTGTAAAATTCAATTCTTTCCCAGCCAGCATATGGTTGAAGTCAATCTTTACCGCCTCTTCAGATACTTCCAAAACAGTACCATTAAGAGGATTTCCATTTTGATCTTTCATTGGAACTATCTGGCCAATATTCAGCATGTCTTTATTTACTTTTCCATCTACCATAAAAGTTGAAACAGGTAAATCGACCACTGCCTCTGCACTATAAGGTCCATAAGCGTCTTCGGGCGAAAGCATAAACTCATATTTTGCGCCGGCGGTTAGTCCTTCCAAATTACTTTCAAACCCGGATACCATCATTCCGATTCCATGAATAAAAGACAACGGTTTCTCTTTTTCAGCCATATCCACTACTTCACCGTTCACTACAAGTGTATAGGTCACTGATGGCACGGTGTGTTTTGCAATTTTCATAAAATTCTTTTTAGATTTAATAAATAGCCCGAAAGGTACGTATTCTATCATTTGATTCCGATCCTTTTTCTTTTCTATAAAATATTTTGATGGATGGATTATTAGCGATTTTTAACGCACCCTGGGTTCATAGTGCTCTGAGCTGGTTGCCAGATTGTTCAGGTTAGTGTCTTATT
>DAOVVI010000030.1 GCA_030637245.1 Cyclobacteriaceae bacterium | reverse complement strand
CTTTTGACCCAGCACCCAGTAAAAACCTACTCATACCTTAACGCTTTTGTTGGATTAGCAACCGCTGCTCTGAAAGATTGATAACTTACCGTGAGCCAGGAAATTACCAGGGCCGCCAAACCTCCTATTACAAAACTCATCACTCCTATATCAGTTTTGTACGCGAAGTTTTCAAGCCACCAGTTCATAAGAAAAATAACCGCCGGTACAGCGAAGATGATGGATATGAAAACCAATTTTGTAAATTCCTTAGACAATAAAACCACTACGCTGGGAACACTCGCACCCATTGCTTTTCTGATGCCTATCTCTTTAGATCGTTGTTCTGCTATGAAGGATGCCAATCCAAATAAACCCAGACATGCTATAAAAATTGCCAGTGAAGTGAATAGTATAAATATTTTACCTAATTGTTGCTCTGCTCTAAACAAGGAGTCGAAATTCTCATCGAGGAATGCATAATCGAAAGGTTCTCCCGGCGCTATCTTATTCCACTCGGCCTCTACATCTTTGATTTTTTCATTGATATTTCCAGGGCTTAGCCGTACCGGCATTAGATTTCCAAAATCTCCCAGAAAAATGATCAATGGTTCTATTTCATTTTTAAGTGATGAAAAATTAAAATCATCTATTATTCCAACAACGTTGTAGAATTCCAATCCCCCCTCTCTTGATGGTTCTGCAAGCCTGTTTCCTTCATGGTTATCCCAACCCAGTGTTTCCATTCCTTTCTTATTGATGATTACTGCTGATGAATCTGATGGAAAATCTTCAGAAAAATATCTACCGGAATACATCTTCAAGTCTATGGTTTTCAGATAATCATGATCTGTATAGATCTGATAAAATAATATACCATCTTCCTGTTTTCCATTTGGGAAATAAACACTATTGCTATAAATATGCGGTGGTACGGCATTGGATATACTCACACTTTGTACGCTGCTTAATGTCTGCAAGGTTTTTTTGAAAGATCGTTTACTGTCTCCAAGTGTTCTTGTGTTATCAATGATCAATACGTTCTCTTTATCAAAACCCAGGTTTCTCTCCTGTACCAACTTCAATTGCTTGTATATGATCATTGTGGACACAATCAAAAAAACGGAAATTGCAAATTGAAATACCACCAGTGAACTCCTGATCAATCCGCTTTTAGCTCCCGTTCTTAGTTTGCCTTTCAATACCTCGGTTGGCTTAAATGAAGTTAAATAAAATGCAGGGTAACTACCAGCCAATATACCAACAATGATCATTACAGCCAGCATAGCTATTAACGAAAAATTCGATAATATAAATTCAAATCCAATACTCTTTTCTGTGATTTGATTAAAAAATGGCAGGGTTAAAAATAGTATGCCAACTGCCAGCAACGTAGAAACTGCACTGATTACGATGGACTCCAATAAAAACTGGGTCACCAATCTTGCCTTTGGCGCTCCAACGGTTTTTCTAATCCCTACCTCTTTGGCCCTGCTTGCAGATCTTGCTGTGGATAAATTCATAAAGTTGATGCAGGCGATTAGAATTATAAAAATTGAAATCATTGAAAGTAAATACACATAAGCTATATCACCGGGTGATTCAATATTTCCTTCTGTTTTTGAGTGCAAATGAATATCTGTTATGGGCTGGATAAAATAACCATAATCGTCCCCCTGTTTCCGCCATTCTTCCAAAGTTACTCCCATGAATTGTTCCAACTCAGGCCCAACATATTTATCGACCATTAATTTCATTTTTTCCTGAATCTGATTAGGATTTGAAGCCTCATTGAGTTTCAAATATGTAAATAGGTTGTTGCTGACCCATCGTGTATTTTCACTATAATCCCAGGTGACCATGGAAAGCATCATGTCAAATTTAAAATGCGAATTACTTGGTGGATCTTTCACAAGCCCAACAATTTCGCAATTGGTCTTATCTGTTCCCATCAAAACCATTTTACCCAATGGAGATTCTCCATTTCCAGGTTCATAGCCAAAATATTTTTTAGCGCTTGTTTCGGTAAGAATTATTTGATTGGGTTCATTCAATATATCATTTTCATTTCCTTCCAAAAGATCAAAAGTGAAAAAGCTAAAAAAATTGGAATCTGCCAGGAGCAATTTCTTTTCCGTGAAAATATTATCTTCATATCTGATTACAACATCTCTTCGAAGATTAATCCTGATGGACTCATCGACACCGGTAATTTCTTCTTTACTTGCCGTCGCAATCGGCGCACACGTATGTGCTCCTTCTATCGCTTTTCCCTGGAGTTTAGCTTTCAGATACACCTGGTAGATCCGATCTGCATCTTTGTGAAAATGATCATAGCTCAGCTCATCAAAAATGTAAAATAGTATGAGCATACTTACAGCTATGCCAATACTAAGACCGGCAATATTGATGCTTGAATAAAACTTATTTCGAATCAGGTTCCGAAAGGCAACTGTAAAATAATTCTTAAGCATGGTTTACATGATTTTAGGTAACACACTAGTTAGATGTTACTATACTATTTTTGGTTGCAGATATATATGATTTTCATGAGGATGGTTGGATTACCGGATAAACGGTAAAAATGAATATCATAAATCGGTCATCAGATAGCACCTTATCAAAAATAAAGAAGCGCACATTTCCATTTCGATTGAAAGGAGATCTGTTTCTTGGTTTCCATAGTTTTGTTTCTTTGAATTCAGGTTTACCTAAACAGTAAAATAATCTATTGGGCACCATCTATATAGTACTCATTCAAAGCAACAACTGTTCCTTTCCCAAACGAAAGATAATCTTCAATAGTAAGGTATTTCCCATTAGCAAGGTGTGATTGAGATAGCTCGATAGTACCGGAGGGAATCTCTTTTCTAAAAAAGTAGGCACAAGACGAACCCTTAAATTCTGAATGCCAATTCCTGATCGGCCAGTGTTTGTCCATTACTGTTGCCAGGCTGTCAAGGCTTTGATCCTGCAAAACAAAGACATTATACCTGTAAAACTGGGAGTGATTATGAATATCGAAAAACAGATCAATCTCATTCCCATCGGCATACCAGGACTCCACCCAATTTTTCACACCGGACACCTCCGGTTGCACTTTATCATCATTCAACCAGACGTTATTCAAGTCCTCCATATTCATATTGTACCTGCTTGTTCCATTATATATGCCATCGGGATTCATCATGGGAACAATGATATAATTGAAATTTTTCCTGGCAACTATTGCCTCTGCATCATCAGATATCAGGAAATCGATCAGTCCTTCGGCCATAAATCCTCCCGCATCTTCACCGGCATGTTGCAAAGCCAGAATCAAAATAATTATTTTGTCATTTTCAGGGGCCTTGGAATCTGTAATTTTAACAAGGGTTACATCCCTACCCTCCTTCGTTTTTGCAATATTCTCAATCCGAACAAATTCGGAAGTATTAATTCGATTGATAACTGATTCCAGTCTGTGGGTTGGATATGGATGCGCGTAGGCAATCCATACAGGTTCACTATTGAAATGCTGGCTAAATTGAAACGATTGTGAAGCGCTGTCATACTTCACATTCCGAATCCGCTCCCAGTGTTCCTGATCGTAGCTATAAACCGGCTGCGTATAATCCGAATAAACAATGTGCGTATTTCCACGATAAACGCCTGTCAGATCATTCAAATCGAAGGTTACCGTTTTTTCCTTAACATTATCCGCCTTAAAATAGAACCAATAGTACTGATCCCCGATACTATCTCTTTTAAGCCAGTGTTTCGTTGTTCCTTTGAAATAGCCCGGTTCTACTTCAGTTATTTCGCCTAAACTTCCTTTGTCAAAATCATATGACAATTTTATATTCGGAGAAGAGCAGGAAATGATCGATGCTGCCCATAAAAGAAAAAATGATTTAGTAAGTAGTTTCATAGATTTAAAAATTGTAGTTCAATTTAGAAAAAATTATCTGAATAAGGAGACTCCATAATCCAAATTATTATATGGTAAGAAAGCTTTGATGGCACACTGAAAAACATGTTGTTTAATTGGGGGAAAAACATGTAACCTTCTCCAAAGGCAAGTTACAATCTTGCATCATTTTGAACCACAAGGTACGCTTCGCTAAACTTGCGGCAGTTGGGGTGGTTATTAATTAAAAATCAATATGTTAATGCCATTTATGTTGTTTTAGCCTGGCTAGCCGAATTTAAATTACTTGTCTTGTCAGGATTCATCTTTATGTACGTCTAATTTTCCAAAACGAAAATATGGAAGCCCGGCAAATAAATCTCTCGCCAATCCCTGGTATTGAATTTATATTGACAAGCGCTCACAAGTTGTTTCAATGGCTTATAGTTGTTTGTGGCGAGTGCCGGTTTTGACATTCTGACTTCTGACTCCTAACCAATATGATCTCAAGCGTAGTGGCTTCAATTGATAATTGTACAATGTCAATTGTACTTCAAACTTTCAGTGCAATTTTCAGGTGTGTTCAGTACCGAAATAACTATAAGAACAAAAAAATATTTATCCTATGAATGTAAGAAAGCTTTTTATTATCCTATCCTTTGTTATCCCGGCACTGATTGTTTTTGTTGCCGCATCCTATCCCGGTATTTTGTGGGCATTTGTAATAGTCTTACCTATTACAGTATTAGGGTACTCAGATATTTTTCAAAAAAAGCAAACGATCAAAAAGAACTTTCCATTAATTGGCCAATTCAGGTACTTGCTTGAAAAGATAAGACCTGAAATTATGCAATATTTTGTTGAGACTGATACGGAAGGCAGACCCATCAACCGTGTTTTCAGATCAATTATTTACCAACGTGCCAAGAAAGTCAACGACACTACACCCTTTGGAACCCAGATGGATGTGTACAATGCCGGGTATGAGTGGATGGATCACTCCATGTTTGCTTACAAAGCGGAACAATTGGACAGGCATCCGCGTGTATTGGTTGGTGGCGGGCAGTGCAAAAAACCTTATTCTTCAAGTTTGCTCAATATATCGGCTATGAGCTATGGGTCGTTGAGTAAAAATGCAGTGATGGCATTAAACAAAGGAGCCAAACTGGATAATTTTGCCCATAACACCGGAGAAGGAGGAATAAGTCCGTATCATTTAAAACATGGAGGTGATCTAATATGGCAGATAGGTACTGCATACTTCGGATGCAGGGACATGAACGGGAATTTCGACCCTGAAAAGTTCAGAGAGAAGGCAACTCTTGATAATGTTAAAATGATTGAGATTAAAGTTTCACAAGGCGCAAAACCAGGACACGGGGGTATATTGCCGGCAAGTAAAAATACTCCTGAAATTGCCGCCATTCGTGGAGTTGAGCCATTTACCGAGGTACATTCTCCACCATCGCATTCAGCGTTTTCTTCACCAAAGGAGTTGATGAGTTTTATAAAAGAATTAAGGGAGCTATCCGAAGGAAAACCGGTTGGATTCAAACTTTGTATAGGCAGGAAAGAGGAATTTGTTGATATTTGCAAGGCAATGATCGATACCGGCGTCCGGCCTGACTTTATAACTATTGACGGAGGGGTAGGAGGAACGGGAGCCGCTCCGGTTGAGTTTTCAAATTCTTTAGGAATGCCACTACGGGACGGCCTTGCTTTCGCATTTGACATTTTAACAGGGTATGATTTAAAGAAGGATATTAAATTGATTGCTTCCGGTAAAATATTTACCGGTTTTCATATTGCCAGGGCAATGGCTTTAGGAGCTGATTTAGTAAATAGCGCAAGAGGGATGATGCTTGCCATAGGTTGTATTCAGGCTTTGCAATGCAATAATAATACCTGCCCGGTGGGAGTCGCTACTCAAAAAAAATCACTTATAAAAGGGCTTGATGTTGAGGATAAGTCAAAAAGAGTTTCCAACTTCCATCATGGAACGCTTCATAGTTTTATTGAATTGGTTGCAGCAGCCGGTATTTGTGCACCGGAAGAACTTTCACGAGCGCATATTAACCGTAGGGTAAGTATGAATACAGTGATGACTTATAGTGAAATCTTTCCTTCAATAAAATCAGGTTCATTATTGAAAAATGATCTTCTTGAACAGTGTGAGATTCCAGAAGCAAAATAGAATTAAAAACTCTTCTTTAAAAAATATATGAAAGCATCGGATCTATTTATTAAGGCATTAGAAAATGAAGGAGTAGAATATATCTTTGGAATTCCCGGAGAAGAGAATCTTGATTTTCTGGATTCTATGAAAGATTCCAAAATTAAATTAATACTCACTCGCCACGAACAAGGAGCAGGATTTATGGCTGCAACTTATGGCCGCTTAACAGGTAAACCTGGAGTTTGCTTATCGACGCTTGGGCCGGGAGCAACCAATTTTACAACCCCTGCAGCATATGCTCAATTAGGAGCCATGCCAATGATGATGATTACCGGCCAAAAACCTATTAAAAAATCCAAGCAAGGCCGTTTTCAAATCGTGGACATTGTTGATTTGTTTCGTCCTATAACCAAATTTACCCACCAAATTGTAAATGGGAATAATATTCCTGCGTTGGTACGTGAATCATTTCGGTTGGCAATGGAAGAACGCCCCGGTGCAGTTCATTTAGAATTACCAGAAGATATTGCAGTTGAAGACTGTGATGACAGCGTATTTGAGGTAGTTGGTCATAGAAGACCTGATGCCGATGAGCTGGCAATTCAGGAAGCAGCAAAAATGATAGAAAATGCTAAAATGCCATTGCTGTTAATTGGCGCTGGAGCCAACCGAAAAAGGACAAGTGAAGCATTAGCCGAATTTATTGAGCAAACAGGTATTCCATTTTTTAATACGCAAATGGGAAAGGGTGTTGTTGACGAGCGTCATCCTAAATTTTTAGGAACTGCTGCACTTTCGGATTATGATTTTTTACACTGCGCAATTAACAGGGCAGATTTGATTATAAACGTTGGACACGATGTAATTGAAAAGCCACCATTTTTCATGGAAGAAGGTAAAGCCAAAGTAATACACATAAACTTTTTCCCGGCTCAAGTGGATGAAGTTTATTTTCCTCAGCTAAATGTAATTGGAGATATTGCAACTTCCATAGCACACATTGCATCACACATTACCAACAAAAGTAATTGGGATTTTTCCTATTACATTAAAATTAAAGATGAAGTTGAAAGCCATTTATCCAAATATTCAGAGGACAATCGCTTTCCTGTTTTACCACAGCGATTGGTGCACATTATCAGAGAGGAATTACCTGAAGATGGTATTGTAACTTTAGATAATGGCGTCTATAAAATATGGTTTGCCAGAAATTATAAGTGTTATCAGCCGAACACTTTGTTATTGGACAACGCTCTTGCAACCATGGGAGCCGGATTACCGTCTGCCATGTGTGCAAAATTGATTAATCCAAATAAAAAAGTAATCTCTGTTTGTGGTGATGGAGGTTTTATGATGAATTCGCAAGAATTGGAAACAGCGGTAAGATTAGGTTTAAACTTAGTGGTTGTCATTCTTAACGACAGTTCTTACGGAATGATAAAGTGGAAACAAGAAGGTATGGGATTGGATAATTTTGGGTTGGACTACAAAAATCCGGACTTTGTAACATATGCCAAAAGTTATGGAGCAACCGGGCATCGACCAACAAGCGATGAAAATTTTAGAGAATTATTAGCTAAATGCCTAAATATGGATGGAGTTCATGTTATTGATTTAGCAGTAGATTACTCATTGAATCATTCCATTTTAAATGTATTGTTAAAAGAGAAAACCTGTATATTATAAACTTATGGAATGGTACATACCCATAACAATTTTACCTGGAGTAGGGCTGCTTGTTTTGTCAACTTCGAATTTTTTAATTTCGTTGAATGATGAAATTAAAGTGTTAAATATTGATAAAGAGAAGTATCAATCCATAGTAGCAGAAAAAATCAGGCAACTTAAAAAGTTGACCTTCGCCTTAATTGCGCAATATTTATCTGCCTTTTCATTTGTTGTCAGTGGTATTTTAGGGGAAATTTTAAAAATGGATGAAATGATGATTAATTTAGTATTCACAGGAGTTATTTTTCTTGCTATCTCAATTATTTTACTAATTCATTATTCTATTAGAACCCTGAATATCAGACAAAAACATTTCAAATTATAATGATAAAAATGTTAAAAGTATTATCACCATACGATCAGAGCTTAATTAAAGAAATTCCACTAGTTGGAAAAGCTGTAGTTGAGGAAGCTCTTAAAACTGCTTATAGCTTATTTCAAGATCAATCAAAATGGATTCCAGCTCATGAGCGAATTGCTATTTTAGAGCGGACTGCAGAAATAATGAAAACCCGAATTGAAGAGCTGACCAAAACAGCGGCACAAGAAGGAGGAAAACCATATACGGATTCTAAAGTTGAGGTGCTACGTGCGATTAACGGAGTGAAAATAGCTGCCGGGCATATCCCTCAACTAAAAGGAGAACAAATCCCCATGGGGCTGACCTTAGCTTCTGAAAACAGAATAGCTTTTACAAGCAGGGAACCAATCGGAGTGGTTTCATCTATCAGCGCATTTAATCATCCGTTGAATTTAATTATTCATCAATCAGTAACTGCCATTGCCGCCAGCTGTCCTGTAATAATTAAACCGGCTTTAACCACACCTTTATCGTGCTTGGCTTTTATAGAAATATTAGCTGAAGCGGGATTACCGGAAGGTTGGTGTCAAGCTATTGTTTGCGAAAATGATGCTGCGGAACAATTGGTTACGGACGAAAGAGTAAATTATTTCTCATTTATCGGCTCTGCTAAAGTTGGATGGTATTTACGTTCTAAATTATCTCCGGGAACCCGTTGCGCATTAGAACATGGTGGTGCTGCTCCGGTAATTGTAGAAAAAGATGCGAATGTGGAAGAAATGTTACCATCTCTTGCTAAGGGCGGTTTTTACCATGCCGGGCAAGTGTGTGTATCTGTTCAAAGGGTATTTGTGCATGAATCTATCATTGAAATAGTCACGGAAGGTTTGGCGGCATTGGCGAAGAATCTTAAGGTTGGCGACCAGATGGATGAAAAAACGGAAGTAGGTCCGCTGATCTTGCCAGGAGAAGTAGATAGAGTGGAAGAATGGGTAAACGAGGCTATAGATTCAGGAGCAAAATTACTGTGTGGAGGTAAGCGAATTTCTGATACCTGCTATGAGCCAACTGTATTGTTGAATCCTCCACTTGATGTTCGTGTTTCAACGCAAGAAATATTTGGCCCGGTAGTTTGTGTTTATTCTTATTCAGATAGAGATAAAGCCATTGAAATTGCAAATAGTTTAGATGTTCATTTTCAAGCGGCAGTTTTTACTAAAGATTTAGATGTTGCTTTAGAATGTGTGAAAAAACTCAACGCTACTGCCGTTATGGTAAATGACCACACTGCATTCAGAGTAGATTGGATGCCGTTTGGAGGTAGAGATTCATCAGGAATAGGAATGGGAGGAATTCAGTATTCTATGCACGAAATGACCAGGGAAAAGTTGATGGTAAT
>DAOVVI010000227.1 GCA_030637245.1 Cyclobacteriaceae bacterium | reverse complement strand
TTTTCCATATTATTTATAATGTTTATGGTTCTATTGTGATTTTAGTGGAATTAATTAAATGCGTAAATGCATGAATGAATAAATGCGTAAATTATTAAAGAGGATGTTTTGCATATCTCTAACGAGATGCAATCTATAAATACTTCTACATCAAACCTGCCTGTCGGCGAGGCCAGGTTTCAAAGGTCATTTATTAATCTTTCAATAAATATTTCCTTTTCTGTAATTTAATCATTTATGCATTCTATCATTTTATCATTAATCCATTACACTCGTGGTAGAACCTTATTTTACAATACTTTCTCTATTATTTTATTGATATTTTTCACGTTGATTATTCAACTCTTTTGCCATAGCCTGAGCGCCCTTGCTCAAAAAAGTCATGTCAGAACCAGAGGCTAAAAAGCGAAAACCATTCTGATAATAAAAGTCATATTGATCTATGTCAAAAAATATAATACCCGTTGCTTTACCTGCTTTGCAAGCAGCATTTCCAATAGCTTTCACAGCTTGGATAAAATCAGGGTGGTCCCATTGCCCAAATACACCCAGCGCCAGGCTGAGGTCGGCAGGACCCAGGAATAGAACATCTACCCCTTCAATAGAAGCAATTTCGTCCAGGTGATTCAGGCTTTCTATGGTTTCGATTTGAATTATTCCTAACAAGCCTTTTTTTGTAAACTCTTTATATTTTTCAAAATCCATTCCGTATTGAGTAGCCCGTACCATCTTAGCCATCCCTCTCCTTCCTATTGGCGGGTAGTACAAGTTTGCAATAGCTTCCCTGGCCTCATCAGCATTCTGAATTTGAGGAAACATAACCCCCTTGATCCCGGCATCCAGTACTCGTTTCACGCGGGCCGGTTCATAACTTTCTACCCTTACAAGAGGAACAGTATCAGAATTTCCTAAAGCCTGAAGTTGAGGTAATAATGTGGATTCCGCTCCGGCCCCATGCTCCAGGTCAAACAAGACCCAGTCAAAACCGGCTGAACCAACAATTTCTGAAGAAATGGCTGACCCCATATTAAGCCAACAACCGTGGACAGCTTCTCCAGCTTTTAAACGTTCTTTTAAATTACTCATAATTATTTCGTTGGAACCAAATTTACAAATAGAATGGTTGTTAGCAACTTTAAATTGCATATTAATCCAGTGCTAAATGAAAAACAGTAAATATTATAAACACTAAAGTTTTCAGTTTATTTCGATAGTCATTTTCATAAAAATAAGGTCCTGTAGCAAAATGAAATTTCTGGAAGTTAAATGTTGAAATGAAAGTGGTTTTAAGTATGATTAACACAATTAGATAACCCATAAATATCACATTTCCAATAGGGTATTATCAATTGATTTCTTGAATTTTATTCGTGCTAATTGATATTAATAATGCAGATTAAAAAGATTGGTTTTTATAATGATAAAGACTGTTTGAAAATCAAACTCAGAAAACTAAACCGCATAAGCTATTATCTAATATCGAATTTGATATTTTTAAATATTTACCTGCTATAACTTTTGATAACTAAAGTATTTCTTGTATTATTTGTATTACCAGTCACCCAATATTTATCACATGAAAACACATGAATTCCGATTGCACCCCAGATCAATTTATCAAGTGCTATTTATCCTCCTATTGACTTTTGGGATTTATCCATTTAGAGCTGAAAGCCAGCAAATATCCAAAGAGGAGTTGATTTTTCTTTCTCCCGAATGGAAGGGAGAACGATTTGACGATGGGAGGCCAAAAGTGTCAGATGAAATACTGGATCGTATGAAATTGGTAACGCTGGAAGAAGCCTGGGCGGTGCTGAAATCTGCAAACTTCAAGCACCAATACGCTGATGGATGGCTGACTATTAATCCGGATAGTGTATTGGTTGGCCGTGCAGTAACCGCCATATTCATGCCTGGTCGGCCAGATGTACATCGCGCAATAGATGATCGTGGTCATAACCAGGATGGTAGAATTAAGTCTCAAAATGCATGGACCATAGATATACTTACAAAAAGAGATGTTTACGTGGTAGATCAATTTGGTCTCAAGGAGGATGGACCAACCATTGGAGACAACCTGGGAAATTCAATATATGCCAAGACGGGCAATGGAGTTGTATATAATGGAGCTCTGAGAGATATTGATGGATTAAAAGAAATTGGAGGATTCACCTCCTTTTTTCGGAGTTATCACCCTTCGCATCATTTGAATAGTCCTGATGGCGCTTTAAATACTACATTGGTAGGTATAAACACTCCAACAAGAATTGGCGATGCTATGGTAATTGCAGGTGACGTTGTCCTAGGCCGTGATGGAGGTGTAATTTTTATCCCACCTCATTTAGCTGAAAAAGTGGTGAAGACTTCAGAAGTCGTACGCCTTAGGGATATGTTTGGTCACCAAAGATTAAGGGAACAAAAATACACGCCCGGCCAGATCGATAGTCGTTGGTCCAACGAAATAGAAAAGGATTTTTCGCAATGGTTAAATGAGCATATCGATGAATTGCCTGTGCCAAAAGAACAAATTCAAGAATTATTAAAATCAAGAACGTGGTAACACCAAAAACCAATTTAATGAAAACACTATACTCGAGAAGATCATTTCTAGGAAAAGGCGCTCTTTTAGGCGCTACTGGTATAGCGCCAGCTACAGTTTTCGGACAAGGCCTAAAAGACTCATTAGAAAAAACACCTAAATCTTCCATGCCCTCTGATTTGAAAATTACGGATATTAAATGCGGATTCATTCGGAATGGGCATAGTTTGTTTGTAAAAATATATACCAACCAGGATGTCTGGGGATGCGGAGAGGGCGTGGATGCAACACCTGGAACATACCATTTGGTAAAAATGTTTGGTGAAAGGATTAAGGGTAAAAGTCCGTTAAATATCCACATGCTATTTGAGGATATTAGACGAAGTGGTTTTTTTGAGGGCGCCCAGTCAGGCATGTACGTTGCCGTGCTTTCTGCTGTGGAAACCGCTCTCTGGGACTTAGCTGGAAAAGCATTAGGAATACCGGTTTATCAACTTTTAGGTGGGAAGTTTAGGGATAATATTAGGGTATATTGTGATACGGCACTTTATCAAAATACGTTACCTGGGCCAGCTGAATTTGCTGCCTCAGCAAAGGAGGCAAAAGAAATGGGATTCACAGCTATAAAATTTGATCTGGATCAAAGTAAAGATCCTAATAAATATGACAAATACAACTGGACAGCCAGCCCGGGAGAATTGCAGCGAATGTATGACCAGGTTGCCGCGGCGCGTGATGAAGTAGGGCCAAATATAGACATCTGTTGTGATATGCACGGCCGATACGATATGGTGACAGGAAAGCAGGTGGCAAAAATGCTGGAACCCTTAAAATTGATGTGGTTGGAAGAACCTATTCCCGCTGAAAATTCCGATGCTTATAAATACATTACCGAATCAACATCTACGCCAATATGCGCCGGCGAAAATATTTATTTGGCCCATGGATTTAGAAGAATGTTAGAAACAGGAGCTGTAGATATCATTATGCCAGACCTCCAAAAAGCCGGGGGTTTGGGTGAGGCGCAAAGAATTGCCAACCTGGCAAACTTATATTATGTGCCCTTTGCACCACATATGGTAGCATCATATCTTGGAGCCATGGCCTCAGCTCATGTTTGCGCTTCTGTTCCTAACTTTATGATATTGGAGTGGCAAATTTATTTTCATAAAAATCCTATGTTCAAAGAGATTGTGGATTTTGACGGACCAATGGTAAAAGATGGATTTTTACCACTTTCTAATAAGCCCGGAATCGGGGTAGAAATTAATGAGGAAGCAATGAGAAAATATGCTCAAAAAGGAGTCCCATTTTTTGAGTAATCATCATTTTATAATTGCCGGCTAGGTTATGGAATAGAAAAGTCAATTATAAATTTTTTATCTTTTTAAGGTATAAATAAAAAAAGGAGGAAATACTTAAATCTCCTCCTTAGGTCATTTTAAAAGACGAAAACCTTTAGCTCCACAACCTGTCCCAGGCACGTATGTTGTCCCATTCTGGTGTTGGTGCGAAAAGTTTCTCTCCTTTTATCAGATATTTTTCGACTACATCTTCATTGAGTTCAACTCCGATGCCTGGTTTTTCCGGTACGGTGACATAACCATCTTTTACCATTGGTCCATCAAAACCTGTCACGAGATTTTCCCAATCTTTTTTATCTACGGCATGATGTTCCAGCCACATAAAGTTTTCAGTGGCAGCAGCACAATGAATAGCACCAAGGAATGATACAGGTCCTGCCGCATGATGTTGCATAAAGCCTACGCCATGCCTTGTGGCGAAATCCCCAATTTTCTTTGTTTCCAAAATGCCCCCGGCAGTATTTGGGTCCGGATGGACAATATCAACCGATCTTGTTTCAATTAATTTTTCAAATCCACCCTGGAGCATATAGATGTCTTCCCCAGTCTGGGTTGGAGTAGTAGAGGAAAGTGTGATCTCTTTCCATTGATCGGTCATTTGCCAGGGGATAATATCTTCGATATAGGCTAGGTTATAGGGCTCTGAAGCTCTGGCAATTTTTATAGCTTCATTCACACCAAAATGGCCCCAATGATCCGTTCCCATTGGAATATCATATCCGATTTTGTTGCGCATGATATCCAAATATTCCATCAATTTATCCATGCCTTTTTCAGTAATCTGAACCCTGGTAAATGGGTGCTTTGTTTTGCCGTATGTCGTATAATCATACTGATATGG
>DAOVVI010000373.1 GCA_030637245.1 Cyclobacteriaceae bacterium | reverse complement strand
ATGCAGACATATTACACCCAGTGCGCTTTGGAACGTTATACATGATCAATGGAACAGGACATGCATTAGCAACGGCTTCGTAATGAGCAATTATTCCTTTTTGACTTGGTCGGTTATAATATGGACTAACACTTAAAAGCGCATCAACACCTGTCCAATCCATCTCACGGATATGCGCTACAATATCAAGTGTGTCATACCCGCCGGTACCGTAAACTATAGGAAGCTTATTAGGATTATTTTCACGAATGAATTTCAAGAGGTCTCTTTTCTCTTTTTTACTGGTAGTTGCCGATTCTCCAGTTGTACCGTTCACTACAAAATAATCAATCCCTCCCCCGGCATTAAATTCCAGAAGCTTTTCAAAACTGTTATAATCAATCTGAAGTTCAGAGTTAAAAGGTGTAACAAGCGCTACGCCTGTTCCTTTGAATAATTTTTGCATAATTGAATTTTAAAGTGCTTTTGTATAGTGATATATTTGATCGAGCAAAAAATTGATCTTCTTATCATTCGGAATACTAACCATTATATCATATTGATCATTATGATCTTCAAAGTATTTTCCTATTCTGCATTTCGCCTTGCATTTCGACATAATCAAATCAGAATATACATTGCTTTTCATATCTACATGCATCAAATAATCAAATTCTTCATTTAAAAGCTTTTTAACTAAAGGTTTTTGTATCTCACCAAAAAGGGAAAAATCATCAATGGTTATTCTTTCCATCCCTTCGTCCATATGCACATCGGGCTTATCTTCTTCACTTAGCAAAAGATAAATACATTTAACATTTTTTCCATCTTTCACCATTTTGTTTTGAAGACCCTTTACCAGAGCAATTTTTTGATTTCCCTCAGAAGTAAAAAACAGTAAGATATTTCGGGCGTCCGCATAACCAGAACTATACCTCTTGGTCTTGCTTTTTTTAATCGACCGTTTCAAGCCAATCGGCAAGCTATATTTTTTTAAAAAATCAATCATTTTTCCCAATCATGTTCAAAAAATCATCTTCTGAGATAGTTTGGATATTCAGTTTTTGGGCCTTTTCCATTTTTGAAGGTCCCATTTTATCTCCTGCAACAAGAAAGTCAAGTTTTGAAGAAATCGATGATAATACTTTACCTCCTTGATTTTTAATCAGTTCTTTAAGACCATCCCTGCTCACTTTCTCAAAAACACCTGAAATTACAAATGTTTTTCCTTCCAGTACATTATTGCCCTTTTTTTCTTTTGTTTCATCAACTTTTGTCTTTAATCCAAATCCTATTAATCGTTTGATCAATTCCTTATTATTCTTATCATCAAAGTATAAGCGTAAACTCTCTGCAATACGCTCTCCGATTTCCGGAACTTCTATCAATTCCTCATAAGAGGCATTTGCCAAATCATGGATATCTTTATAATACTCAACCAGTTTTTCAGAAACTGTCGCCCCAACATATCGAATACCCAACCCAAAAAGCAACTGATCAAATGGTTGAGATTTAGAGTTTTCTATGGAATTGATAATGTTTCGGGCAGATTTATCCCGTAAACTTCGAACCGAATACCCTTCCTTTTTATCAGAATAAATTTTAAATTCCAATCCATTCAGGTCATCATATTTCAACGCATACAAGTCCGCAACATCTTTGATTTTTCCATGATCCAAAAGGCCTCTGATCGTTTCAGGCCCAAGGCTTTCAATATTCATAGCCTTTCGCTGAATGAAATGTTCGATTCTACCCAATACCTGCGGGGGACAGCCGGCTTCATTTGGACAATAATGTACGGCCTCTCCCTCCTTTCGAAACAACTTTGTCCCGCATTCCGGACAAACTTCAGTATAAACAAAGTCTTCTAAGTCATAAGGCCTGTTTTCCAAATCAACTCCCGTAACTTTTGGAATGATCTCTCCTCCTTTTTCCACAAATACATAATCCCCTATCTTCAACTCTAAACGTTCAATTTCATTTGCGTTGTGAAGTGAAGCTCTCTTTACGGTAGTACCAGCAAGTAAAACAGGTTCCAATTCTGCCACCGGGGTTATTGCCCCTGTTCGGCCAACCTGAAATGTAATTCCCCTCAGCCTGGTAGTTGCACTTTGGGTTTTATATTTATAGGCAATGGCCCAGCGCGGACTTTTGGCTGTAAAACCCAGTTGATCCTGTTGATTAAGCTCGTTTACTTTTATAACTATTCCATCCGTATCCAGTGGCAAATCAAAACGCTTCAGTTCCCATTCTTTCATATATTCGATTACCTCATGGATACTTTGACATTTCTTATAGGTTTTAGAAATGCTAAACCCCAATTTTTCAAGAAGATGAATCGCTTTTTCATGTGTAGAAACTACGCGATCATCGCTCTGAAAATAATATAAAAAACAATCCAGTTTTCTGTTTGCGACAACGGAAGAATCCTGCATTTTCAAGGTTCCGGATGTAGTATTTCTTGGATTTGCAAGCAGGGCCTCCCCTTTCAATTCTCTTTCAGCATTTAATGCATCAAAAACCTTTCGGGACATAAATACCTCACCCCTTACCTCGAACTCATTTGGCATACTGCTAACGGATCTCAGTTTTAGCGGAATTGACCGGATCGTTCTCGCATTTGTGGTTATATCATCTCCGCGAGTACCATCTCCCCGGGTCACAGCTCTTTGCAAAACACCATTTTCATACCATAAACTGATGGCAACGCCATCAAATTTTAATTCACATAAGTATTCATAGGATTGCCCTTCAAGTCCTTTCTCAACTCTCTTGTCAAAATCAAAAAGTTCCTCTTCAGAATAGGTATTTGAAAGAGAAAGCATGGCATTTTTATGCGTAACGGTATCAAAGGATTTGGTAATCGTACCCCCTACCCTTTGTGTTGGGGAATAGTCGTATTTGAACTCTGGAAATTTAGTCTCGAGGTCCTCAAGAGATTTTAATAATTGATCAAACTCATAATCTGATATTTCAGACACACTTTCCTGGTAATACAGGGCATTGTAATGATCAATTTTTTCAATAAGTTCGTCAATTGTTTTCTTTGCTTCTTCCCTGGTCATCGTACGATTTGATTGGATTGCAAATCTATATATTGTGTTTCGGATTACAAATAGTACAGAGCACTTTGGGAAGATGTATTTACCTGCCAATCCAGGTTTTGTACACCTTTTCCTGTAGCCTGGTTCTGTTATCTAATATTTCATAGGTATAGCTAACCATTTCATCTTTTCTAATGTCCAATTCTATACTCTTTACTATTCCTTTTCTATTTATCAAAAAGGTCACTTTTTCACCAATTTTGAACTGGTCTAGCAATGAATTTAAATTATGTGTATAAATTCGATAACTATTTATCGATATCAATTCATCTCCAACATATATTCCATTATCATAGGCCGAGCCTCCTTTTATTAAAGAAGTCACATACAATCCATTGTTTTCCTGTTTGAACTTTACTCCAATAGATCTTGCATTT
>DAOVVI010000550.1 GCA_030637245.1 Cyclobacteriaceae bacterium | reverse complement strand
TTTTAACGATTAGCTTTATGTAGGTACAGATCAAATTTTTCCTTATTTTGTTATTTTCCTTATGGTATTTTAGTGTAAACGATTTATCATTTACTCATTCATTCATTTATCCATTAGGATATATATTTAAAATTTCCTCTTTCAGTTCATTTTTGGTGATTGGAGTTCCTTTTATTTTATGAAATCCAACAGCATCTATCAAGTATTTATCCCTGATCAACTTTATTAGTTGGCCATTATTTATTTCCGGAATTAGTACTTTATCAAATTGATTCATTAAGGTTTTCAAATTTTTAGGAAATGGTTTAATGTACATAATATGTGCATGAGAAACTTCAAATCCTTCTTCAATCAACTCAATTACGGCGCTTTTAATGGATCCAAAAGTCGATCCCCAGCCTAAAACCAAAACCTTTCCTTTATCTTTACCGGAGTCAATGGATTGTTCTGGTATAAAATCAGAAATTCGTTCAATTTTCTCTTCTCTGGTAAGCACCATCTTCTGATGATTTTCAGGATCGTATGATACATTTCCGGTATTTTCTTCTTTTTCCAAGCCTCCTATTCGATGTTCAAATCCTTCAGTTCCAGGCACAGCCCATTGACGAACAAGATTTTCATCGCGGAGATAAGGCATGAATTTTTCCTCACTTTCCTTACTCTTGATTATTCTAACATTGATGTCCTGTAAGTCTGCAGATTTAGGAAATCTCCATGGTTCGGCACCGTTGGCAATATAACCATCGGTTAATACCATTACAGGAGTCATATGTTCAATCGCGATTTTCACTGCCTGGTAGGCAACGTCAAAACACGATGAAGGTGTACTTGCCGAAATCACCGGCAACGGACATTCCCCGTTTCGGCCATAAACAGCTTGCAACAAATCTGATTGCTCGGTTTTGGTTGGTAATCCAGTACTGGGGCCAGCGCGTTGAACATTCAGTACTACCAAAGGTAATTCCAACATTACGGCCAATCCCATTGCTTCAGCTTTCAGCGCAACGCCGGGACCACTTGTCCCCGTAATTCCCAAATTCCCACCAAATGCGGCGCCTATGGTCGAGCAAACAGCAGCTATTTCGTCTTCTGCCTGAAATGTCTTGACGCCAAAATTCTTATGTTTTGCCAGCTCGTGCAGCACATCGCTTGCCGGCGTTATGGGATAAGTACCATAAAATAATTGAAGGCCTGTTTTTTTTGCCGCAGCAATAAGACCAAGGGCCAGGGCAGGATTCCCTGTGATACTTCTGTAGGTTCCGGGAACCATCTTTGCAGGTTTAACTTTAAATCTGCTGGAGAATGCTTCAGTGATATCACCATAGTTATATCCTGCTTTTAGTGCTCTCGTATTGGCTTCTATTACCTCCTCCTTGTTTTTGAATTTCCTTTCTATAAACTGAATGGTATTTTTAGGCTCTCTGTTATAAAGCCAATAAATAAATCCGAGAACAAACATATTTTTTGATCTGTCCTTATCTCGTACACCCATTTCCACATCCAACAAAGCTTCCCTGGTAAGTTTTGTGATATCTATTTTATAAACAAGGTAAGTTGATAATTGATCATCATCTAAAGGATTCACCTCATAACCTGACAATTTAAGGTTACGAGAATCGAAACCTGCTGTATTCAGAATAATGATTCCACCCTTTCGTACATTGAAAAGGTTGCTCTTCAACGCAGCAGCATTCATTGCTACCAGAACGTCACAGCTATCTCCAGGTGTATAAATTTCTGTACTGCCAAAATGTATTTGAAATCCGGAAACTCCCGGAATGGTTCCCTGGGGAGCTCTTATCTCAGCCGGAAAATCAGGAAATGTCCCTAAATCGTGACCTACTGAAGCTGTATTATTTGTAAACTGAGTGCCAACCAATTGCATTCCGTCGCCGGAATCACCTGCAAATTTGATGACAACATTTTGTTTTTCTTCTATAATCTTACTCATTCGATTAGGTTAATAATTCACTTTCTCCTGCAACTAACCGAACAATTTTAAAACCCTTATTTATCATGGTTGTTTATAAATATTCGTTAAGCTACGAAGTTTTTTAGAATGACTTTAAATAATTGTATCTTTTAGGTACTTATCGCT
>DAOVVI010000569.1 GCA_030637245.1 Cyclobacteriaceae bacterium | reverse complement strand
TATTTTTTGCCTATGCCGGCATCAAGATTGCCCAATTGAAAGGCAAATCCGATAATGAGATATGATAATGTTTGAAAAGAGAATTACAAAGCAGGATATAAATGATCTGCCTTTATTTAAATATGAAGGTAAAACTGTTATTGCCGCAGATGAAAAGCAAATTGATAAAGCTATTTTCGAAATTGAAAAGCATGATCTGGTAGGTTTGGATACTGAAACAAAGCCTACATTCAAAAAAGGTCAGTTCAACCATGTTGCTTTAATTCAAATTGCTGTTCCGGAAAAAGTTTATTTGTTGAGAATCCACCGTGTTGGGATTACGAATACGTTAGCAAATTTTTTTTCCAATGATCAAATAATAAAAGTCGGTATTGCCCTGGATGATGATTTGATTGCTTTAAATAAAAGAAGGAGATTTAATCCCGGAGGATTTCTCGATCTCAATAAAATAGCGCCAACATTGGGTATCGAAAATATTGGAGCCAGAAATCTTTCAGCTTTACTGCTCAATTTCAGGATTTCTAAAAATCAACAGGTTTCCAATTGGGAAAATCCAATACTGACCCAACATCAAATCAAATATGCCGCTACCGATGCCTGGATCTGCCTGGAGATGTATAATAAGTTGAACTACTGGGGGTATTTGGATTGATGAGATTGTATAAAGATTGATAGATTGACGAAATAATCTATTTCTTATCAATCCAATAAATTATTTGTTCCTCAATCGAAATCAATTTGGTTGATATTATAAAATTAATTTAATAGGAATAGTCGCATCTTGAGAATCTAATTCTAACATAATGTGTCTTGAGAATTTTCATTCACTCACTTCCAAAACAACAATATTATCTACAAAATCCTTGTTCAACTTAGATTGGTTAATAGATAATCCATTGTCTGTTTGTGAAAAATCTATCTTTTCCCCATGAAGCAATTGGCAATTTATTACCTTTTTATCAATGGCCGGAAGTTGCAATTCTTTACCTTTATAATTTAATATATGCAGATAAACTTTATTTCCTTTTGAAGTAGAAGCTCCCCATTTGGCCGGTTTAAAAGGGCCTCCACTTGTACCATAAATGCTTTCGCCATTAAGTTCAAGCCAATCGCCAATTTCCTTTAGTCGATCAACCTGCCTGGGCTCTATCCTTCCATCGGGCATTGGCCCTACATTCAACAATAAATTTCCATCACCACCGGCCGTTTCTACTAAAATCTTGATACACTCTTCAAATGATTTCAGCTTATCGTCAGGTTTCCAGGCCCATTGCCGGCAGATGGTCATGCAGGATTCCCATGGTCTTTCTATTTGAAATTTTCCGACTTCCTGCTCAGGCGTGTCATAATCCCCGGCATAATCTTTATCCGAAAGTGTGACGCCCTCCATTCCTTTTCGGCCTTTGTCAACACGATTATTGATAATGATATCATCCTGAAGCCCTCGGACAAAATCATAAAGTTGCAGACCTCTTTCATGCGTCCACGGATCTTCCCATTCTCCATCATACCACATGATGCCAAGAGGCCCATAGTTTTGAATCAATTCTTTCATG
>DAOVVI010000095.1 GCA_030637245.1 Cyclobacteriaceae bacterium | reverse complement strand
ATGCCATAACATGATCTTCTTCAGTTTTACCTTCCGAAAAGTCATTAATTTCCATGGTTTCATCATCAACTATTATTTTTATTTTATCACCTTCAGTTTCAAACTCATAGTCACTTTCTTCATCAAGTTCTATTTTCTTCCCGTCTTTGGTTATCCAAACTTTCTTTTCAATAATTTTTTCCTCACCGTCTTCTCCAATTTCCTTTTTTACTTCGACTTCAATTTGAGCAGTAGGATCGCCATCTTCTTCTATGACCATGACTTTGATTTCTCCATCTTCATCATCTGATGTAATTATTTCTATTTTTTTATGAATTTCTTTATGTTTTCCTCCGTCATGCTTTTTGATCATTTGGTCAATATCCTCATCAGTAAGTTCGGTTTTATTGCCATCCTCATCGATCCATATCATTTTTTGGTCACCATCTCCATCTATTTTTATTGTAATATTTTGTTCCCCATCATCAGTTTTTATACTGATTATCTTCTCCTTTTTGATGTCTATAGTTTCATCATCCACATTTTTATGCCTGATAATAATATGCTTGTCTCCTTCATGAATTTCTTCATCATCATCAAATACCCAGGTATAACCTGGATTAGTATCTATTCTTTTTTTAATAATTATTCCTTTTGAATGCTCTTTTGTCCAGCCTTCTACTAAAACATCGAATTGTTTTAATTCTTCGTCGGCTTTAAGCTCATCCATGCTATTATAAATCTTTTCAAATACCGACTTTTCACCATTTTCTTCTTTAGTGACTTTCAGATGAACTTTTCCTTTTTCATCTAATGAAGAAAAGACCAATGATAAAATTATGGCGACAACCAGGATTAGCACATTATTAATTGTTCGTTTCATAGTTTTTGTATTTTGATTTAAGTCAAAGGTAGCCTGTCTCTGAAAAAAATGGAATAGCAATTCTGTTAAAGAATGTTAAAAATTGTTAAAAATGGATCAATTCGGCATAATTGACGTAATTTTGTTAGTATGACACAAAGCACTATAAAGTGGATTGTTGTATTAATGGGTCTTGCATTAATCGGCTTGATCAGTTTTCAAATGTATTGGATAAACAATGCTATCAATATAAGTGAAGACAGATTTAAAAAGGGAGTTCAAGATGCACTTAACTCTGTGTCAGATAAGCTTGAGCAACAAGAGATCGTTTACACAGTAGCCAAAAAGCTTCAGTATTCCCAACAGGGGAAAACGTGGATCGGACTGGATAGTATAAAATTTATCAGTACTAAAACGAAACATGATTCGTCTGAAAGTATTCTGATTAAAGAGGAGGATGTGCGCAAATTTTATTTCAGACATGATAGCGTTGAAGGCGATCGTGAAAACTTAACCATAAATATTGAAACTGATAAACCCTTTTCAAGAAGCGAAGGAGTTTTGATTGATGAAGATGTCCTGATTGAGGTGAAAAGGTTCAGGGCAAATATTGATTCGGTTGTAGAATATAATATATCATCAGAGCGAAGTATTAATAAGGTGGAGGAAAAAACCGAAATGGTAACGGTCGTTCTTAATGAATTACTTTCAAAAGAAAGAAAACTGGAAAATAGAATTGATGAACGACAATTGCTTGCCTTACTGACTTTGTCCCTTCAAAATCAGGGTATTGATATCGGTTTTAACTACGGAGTTATAGATGGAGAAAAGCACAAAATAATTCTGACTAACTCCAATGAAAACCAGGATGAAATTGTAAAATCTGAATTCCGAACAAATCTTTTTACACGCGATATTATTCCAACTGAAAATTACCTTTCAATATATTTCCCGGATCAACAAACATTCCTGATAGGGAAAATATGGTTTTCTCTGGCTTCATCCATCCTACTTGTATTGGTTATCATGGCGATATTTGGGTATGCGCTCTATACGATCATGACTCAGAAAAAGATCTCTGAGATAAAGAACGACTTTATAAACAATATGACGCATGAGTTTAAAACGCCTATTTCTACTGTTTCTTTGGCGTGCGAGGCGTTGCAGGATAATGATGTAAAAAAAAATGATACATTCCTAAAGCGTTATATTTCCATTATAGAAGCTGAAAATAAGCGGCTTGGCCTTCAGGTAGAAAAAGTATTGCAGATGGCGACACTGGAAAAAAAAGATTTTAAGCTTAAGCTTGAGAAACTGGATGTGCATGAGGTGATTGACAGGGCGCTGGAAAATATCAATATCCAGATGGAAAAAAGAAATGGGGTGATTAATAAGCAGCTTGTCGCTTCAAGCAAGGAGGTAATTGCTGATGAGGTGCATCTTACAAATATAATTTACAACCTGCTTGATAATGCTAACAAATACAGTCGTGAAAAGCCTGAAATAACCATATCCACAAAAAATAAAAATGGCGGGATTGTAGTTCAGGTCAGCGATAAAGGTATAGGTATGTCCAAAGAGGTACTAAACCGGATATTCGAAAAATTTTATCGAGAACCTACCGGGAATATCCATGATGTAAAAGGATTCGGTCTTGGACTCACATATGTAAAAACGATGCTCGATGCACTGGGTGGCAGTATAGGGGTGAAAAGTGATATAGCTAAAGGCAGTACATTTGAAATATATTTACCACAACATGGATAACTTAAAAATATTGATTGTAGAAGACGATCCCAATCTTGGGCAGATCTTATCGGAATATTTAGAGATCAAAGGCCTGACCACCACACTTTGTAAAGATGGTGAAGAGGGCCTTGATTCTTACAATCATGGAGTTTTTGATCTTTGTATTTTAGATATCATGATGCCAAAGAAAGATGGTTTTACCCTGGCCCGGGAGATCAGAAATAAGGATAAAAATATTCCGATTATTTTTCTCACAGCAAAATCCATGAAAGAAGATACAATAAAAGGGCTGAAAATAGGTGCGGACGATTATATGACAAAGCCTTTCAGCATGGAAGTATTGTTACTTCGGATACAGGCTGTTATGCGAAGAGTTGGGAGAAATAATTTTGAGGATTTGAACAGTTCAGTGTTCCGGTTCGGGAAGTACAAATTTGATAATAACAAGCGACAGTTGGAAACTGATGGTGAAATTATAAAACTTACCACCAAGGAAAGTGAATTACTCAAGTTGTTGGTTGTAAACAAAAACAAAACGCTGCAACGAAGTATTGCATTGAATAATGTATGGGGAGACGATTCTTATTACAATTCCAGAAGCATGGATGTGTATATCACCAAACTGAGGAAATTGTTGAAGGATGATGACTCTATACAATTACTCGTCGTTCATCGCGAAGGATTCAAGTTATTAATAGAGAATTAGTGTTGGAACAGAAAGTTCAATGTCGGAGTGTAGATCTCTGCTTTTTCAGTTTCCGATAGGAATGTTTCATTAAGTACACCCATTATCCAACCATTCGTTTAGAAACTGTGAGGAAATAACCTATTCAGTCAGCCCTGCCTCGTCGGCAGGCGGGCTAATTCTTTTTGTCCCTCATTGCGTTAATAGTTCGTTGCGTAATACTACTATGCGCAAATTTTTTGCCTTGTCAGGAACAAAAATAATTAAGGCTTTAGTGAACACCTTATTTCCTCACAGTTCCTTAGTCCTGCAAATATAACCTTCTGAAAATTTCCAAAATTTCATTTTTTTTTACTAATTGATGGTTCAGATACAACGGCAATATGTTTAAGGTCATACCATCATTATCCATATCAGGCGGCGAGATAGTATTGTTGAAAAAAGGCGACTTTTCAAATCAGCTTAAATACCATTTCAATATAGTTGATGCTGCCAAAATGTTTGAAGATATTGGCGTGGATGTTTTGCATTTCCTTGATTTGGATGGAGTAAAGAAAGGATCACCAGTCAATTATTATACACTCGAAACTTTTGTTGGTCATTCCAATCTCAAGGTTGATTTTATGGGAGGTATCAGAACTGATGGAGATATCAATAAAGTTCTGGAATATGGAGCTACATATTTTACTGCATCGAGTATCGCTGTAAATAATCATGATCTTTTTGCATCCTGGATTATATCTTACGGACGGGAAAAGCTTTCCTTAATGGCAAATGTTGCAGACAACAGGCTTGTCTATAAAGCCTGGCAAAGAAAGGCTGACATAGATTTGGAGGAACATATTGAGTTTTTCCATATGCGTGGATTGAAATATCTGAAGGTGACAGATATGAACCGGGACGGTGTTTTGGAAGGGCCAAACTTTGAACTCTACAAAAAATTGAGAGATAAATTTCCAGATATTTATCTAGTAGCTAGTGGAGGGGTCCGGTCTGTGAATGATATTCGAAAACTTAAAGAGATGGGACTCTATGGCGTGATCGTGGCCAGAGCACTATATGAAGGAAAAATAAAAATAGAAGATCTTAAAGAGTTTGCAAATTAACTGAATCTTCTATCGGTGTCTGTTAAGAGGATTTGTTTTTATAAACTTTGAGATCAGGTAAAAAATAATATTATAAGTAAAATTGGAAGTGGATTTTGACTTTTGAATTTCTCTTACCTCATCGGCCGGATTTTGAGTTTGACTAATTGAAGCTTTAATTTTTGTACTGTCTGATTTATCCAGCGTAATTTCTTTTCTTGATTTGATTTCCAAAGCATACAATGGAAGAGAATTACTAATTATAATCGTGCTGGCAAATAGAATTGTGATAAAAGTCTTTTTGGATTTCAGGATATTCATTTTTCAAAATTCCATTATAAAAACGATTTGGTATATAAAAAGTTCCTCAATCGTGTCCAAATTTGTTTTCTATATATGAATTGAAGATTTTAATTGACTAAATTATCATCGATTTTATTTTTTCTAAAAAAACAATTATTAGAGTTCCCCATTGATAAATTAACTAATATGGAAATGCGGCTTGGGTTAAAGAAAGGAATCAATAATTGCTATTTGATTGATGGCTCATTCAACAACGATCTATCCGGCCTTCAGAGAGCTATTGAATTTTTAAAGAATCAACCGGGGCAAACCAAGTGCGTAATTCTCTCTGATATTCATCAATCTGATATTGAAGAAAAGGAACTTTATCGGTGGCTCAATGAGATTCTCGTTGAAAATCAAATAGATACCATGATTGGGATTGGCGAGGAAATGATAAGAAACGCATCTCTTTTTTCGATCGAATCAGAATTTTTTAAAACTACAAATCAGTTTTTAAATGAAAAACTCACTGAAAATTTCAAAAATGAAATCATTCTGATAAAAGGAACTCGGTCTTTTGGCTTTGAAAGGATTTCCAATGTATTGTCAGAGAAAACCCATAGGACAGTTCTTGAGATCAACATGGATGCAGTGACTCACAACCTGAGCTTCTATAAGTCTAAATTGAAAGATGGTGTAAAACTCATGGTAATGGTGAAGGCTGCTGCTTATGGCAGTAGCGGTTTTGAGATTGCCAACCTGCTCCAAATTAATCAGGTCGATTACCTTGCAGTGGCTTTTGTTGATGAGGGAGTTGAACTGAGAAAGCATGGAATTGAAACGCCAATTATGGTAATGAATGTGGCGCCGGAGAGTTTTAGCAATATTCTGAAGTACAACCTGGAGCCGGAAGTCTATAGTCTTGGTCAGTTAAAACAATTGATTGATTTTATTAACAATGAAGAAAAAGGTATCAAAATCCATATAGAAATCGATTCCGGAATGCGTCGTTTAGGTTTTGAAGAAAAACATTATGATGAGTTGACAACTATTTTAAAGGAGAATCCTTCTATTCAGGTGGTAAGTATTTATTCTCATTTGGCTGGAGCCGATGAAGAAAAGCACAATGATTTTACAAAAGCCCAGGTAGAGCAGTTTTTATTGCTTGCGGATAAAATCGAAAAAGCACTCAAAATCCATACGATCAGGCATATTCTGAATTCGGCCGGGATCATACGATTTCCGGAATTCCAATTGGATATGATCCGGTTGGGTATTGGTTTATATGGATTTGAAGCGTGCCAACTGGTGCAAGATGAATTGCGTCCAATAAGTACCTTGAAGACTGTGATCTCGCAGATCAAAAATGTGAAAAAAGGTGAGACTATCGGTTATAGCAGAGTTGGAGTAGCAACGCAGGATGCCAGGATTGCCACCATTGATATAGGTTATGCCGATGGATTTTTAAGGGCATTCAGCAATGGGAAAATCTCACTTTTAGTAAATGGCAAGCCGGCGCCGGTTATTGGCAATATTTGTATGGATATGTGCATGCTTGATATTACCGGAATTGAAGCAAACGAAGGTGACGAAGTGATTGTATTTGGGAAAAATCCGTCCATTAAAGAATTGGCTGATGCGATTGACACCATTCCCTATGAGATTTTAACCAATATCAGTAGCCGCGTCACCAGGGTATTTTATACGAATTAATATTTATCTACCTCACTTCATTAGGATTCCTGATTACCTCATTAGAAGCAAGTACACGTTTCTTAATTTCATTCAAAGATAATATTTCATTGGCATATTTTCTTCCCACTTTGTT
>DAOVVI010000265.1 GCA_030637245.1 Cyclobacteriaceae bacterium | reverse complement strand
TTTTTAAACAGACAATTTATCAATTAAAATTAATTACAGATGGATATGAGGATTATAAATAACTTTAAGCTTAAAATTCTAATGGTTCTGGCTGCTATCATGGCCTTTGTTGGAATATCTGAAGCTTTTTCTCAGGCAACAAGTGTTTATCGAATTCAATCATTATTTATATACAATTTCACAAAGCATGTGAAATGGGAAAATACAGAGGGATCTGCCTTTACAGTAGGTATATATGGTAATCCAAATGCATTTTCAGAAATCAAGGCCAATTTAGAGAAAAAGATGGCTTGGGGAAAGAATATAGAGGTAATTGAGATTGTTTCTCCAGCAGATCTAGGCAGGTGTCATATAGCATATATGCCACAGTCAAACAAGAAGAAGATATTGGAAATTATTAATGCTTCTGATTTCTCAAACACCTTGTTGGTGACAGAAGATGATCTGATGAATGATGGAGCAGCTATCAGTTTTATTTTTGAACAATCAAAGATGAAATTTAAAATCAGCAGAACCAAAATTGAACAAGTTGGACTAAAGGTAAGTGGCTCACTGATCTCTATGGGGATACCCGTATAGAGAAATGCACTTTTTAACCTAATAAAAGCCCTCTCCATTTCGGAAGGGCTTTTTTTATGGATAAATATTTTGCATGAGATCAATATCTCCGAATATGTTCTGGATTAGGTGAAGGTTTAGCTATCATTATTTAATAAAAGAATATAGTCAAAAAAGAGAGCGCCGACCTGATAACTTTCCCCCTGGATTGGGCACTCCAAACTCCAGTAACTGAATAGTTAAAATGTTTTAATAATGAGCCACAAGGAGTATTTTCCCTGAAAGAAAGAAGCCTGCTTTTTGGGGAACTGAATTATTTAGGCATTATCCTACTTAAAAAAGTTTAGCTAATTATTATTTCATTACATTAAAAGGATTCTTTACACAATTGGTTTAAATATCCACTTAATCGGGGCATGAATTCATTTGTCGAGAGAAATAATAAATTCATCGAAGATAATTATTCACTGGTAAATGTAAGATGAAATCATCTTATGTCACCAATTAATGAAATTTGCATTATCAAATTAAAATCTGTTCTTCATTACCCATATTCCTTACTGTAATCACCATTACCATAGCGGATACCTTTCTGCTAAAAAATCTATTTACTAACATAAAGGAGTAGTTTTAATACTATAAGCACAGGGACGAATCAAAAACATAAGGAGATGGAGACACAGGTTATAAATAACTTTAAAGTGAAATTTCTAGTGATGGTGGCTATTATAATGGCTTTTGTTGGATTGTCTGGGGCTTTTTCACAGGCTTCAAATTTATATAAAATTCAATCCTTGTTTTTATACAATTTCACAAAGCATGTGAAATGGGAAAATTCAGAGGGGTCTGCACTTACAATTGGTATATATGGTAACCCAAATGCATTTTCGGAAATAAAGGCCAGTTTAGAAAAAAAGATGGCGTGGGGGAAGAATATAAAAATAATCGAGATTGTTTCTCCTGCAGATATGAGTAAATGCCATATTGCTTATATGCCACAGTCAAACAAGAAGAAGATTATGGACTTTATTGGTTCTTCTGATTTGTCAAATACCCTTTTGGTAACAGAAGGTGACCTAATAAATGACGGGGCAGCGATCAGTTTTATTTTTGAAAAATCCAGGATGCGATTTAAAATCAGCAAAACGAAAATTGAACAGGTCGGACTAAAGGTGAGTAGTTCACTGATCTCTATGGGAATACCTGTCTAAGAAAATTATTTTTTAACCTTATAAAAAGCCCTGCTCGTATCAGCAGGGTTTTTTTATTGAATAAATATTAATTTTTATAACAATTCATTTGCCAGGTTGGCAAGCTCTGATCTTTCTCCTTTTTCCAGAGTGATATGTGCATATAATGGATTTCCCTGTATTCTGTCAATCAGGTATGACAAACCATTACTTTGGGAATCCAGGTAAGGAGTATCGATCTGGTAGATATCTCCTGTAAAAATAATTTTTGTGTTTTCACCGACCCTTGAAATAATCGTTTTTACTTCATGAGGAGTTAAATTCTGAGCTTCATCTACGATAAAATAAATATTGGAAAGCGATCTTCCCCGGATATATGCCAATGGAGTGATAAGTAATTTTTCCTTGTTCAGCATTTCGGTAAGCCGCTTATATTCTTTGTCTGATTCGTTAAATTGGTTTTGAATAAATTTGAGATTATCCCAAAGCGGTTCCATGTATGGATTGAGCTTTGATTTTATATCGCCGGGCAGGTATCCAATATCTTTATTGCTCAATGGCACTATTGGCCTGGCAAGATATATTTGTTTGAACTTTCTCCGTTGTTCAAGTGCGCTTGCCAGGGCAAGCAGTGTTTTCCCTGTGCCGGCTACTCCGGTTATAGAAATCAAACGGACCTCAGGATTTAAAAGGGCATGTATTGCAAAAGTTTGCTCTGCATTATGAGGTTTAATTCCATACGCAGGTCTTTTCTCCACTAATTCAATAAGTCCGGAAGCGGGATTATAATATGCAAGTCCTGATTTTCTCTGACTTTTTAGAATAAAATAGTTATGAGCTACAGGTTTCTTTCTTTTTAATAGGGTTTTTACATCACAGGATTTCTGAGCATAAAGTTCATTAATAACTTCAGCATTTGCATTATTAATTACAGATTTACCTGTATAAAGCGTATTTACATTTTTAATTTTACCCGTTTCATAATCCTCTGCCAGTAAATTCAGTGATTTAGCTTTCAGGCGAAGGTTCACATCTTTGGTGACAAGAATTACCTTATCCCGGCTATTTTCGGCTTGAAGTTGCAGGGCAGCGTTTAAAATTTTGTGATCTGGTTTCTTTTCATCAAAGATTTTTTCTGCATCCAACTCGCTTTGCGTACTCATCAGCACCTTAAACCTTCCTCTGGATTTGCCATTTATAGGAATCCAATGTTGAAGTTTTTGACCTTTTGAAATTTTTTCGATTGTTCTTATAAATTCCCTTGCCTCAAAATTTTTAATATCATTCCCCTTTTTAAAATTATCAAGTTCTTCGAGCACCGTGATAGGTATAGCGACATCGTGCTCTGCAAAATTCATAATTGCATCATGAGAATAAATGATAACTGAGGTATCTAATACAAAAATTTTCTTCTTCTCTTTAGTTGTTAATGTCATTTGCTTCTTTTAATGCACTAATTTTCATTGAAAAATAGTCGGTCTTTTCACCGATTTCAATATTTAAAATATTAGAAACTACCAGGCGAATTAATATCTGTGACGCTTGAAACCTGGAAAGTCCGGATATTTCCATGAATCCGGATAGTGTAGTTTTTCCGTGCTTTTCGATATGCTGAAAAAGCAAGTGTTCTTTTACTCCCAAATGAATAGGATATGATTTTTTGATTTTTGATCTTTTTAAGATCTCAACGATTTCTCTGCTTGCTTGTACACTTTTATCATTCACGCGCACATAGGCTTTGCCTCTCTTTTTTGGATCATTGAGGTAATAGATGGGTTTTCTCCGATTTTGGAAGATCCTGTAATGAAGTACGCTTCTTTTTCTGCTAACCGGGATAAATTCATATTGATACCTGATCCCTGGTTTTATATGATTTTGAATGGCTTTTTCAATCACAAATTTGTCTTCTTCAGCAAACTTTAATCCTGATATTCTTCCGTCATCATCGACGCCGATAAATAATTGTCCTCCGTCACTGTTGGCAAAAGCTACCATTTCCTTAACAATCTTACCGGGGAATGAGGCCTTCAGCTTAAACTCCAATAGCTGGCCTTCCCCTTTACCTACCAAGTCTTCAAGCTCTTGTAGTTTCATATTTTAAAAACTAAAACTAATCAATAAAATTGCTTTGCTGTAAACTAATCTAACTTCTGTCGCTTATAAAATTTCTCATATAGAAATATGGCGCCTACTTTGGCAGTAGGTGAGTTGACTATCAGTTTAAATAGCTAAGTTCCGATAAAATTAATCATTAAATCACTTTGATTTCCAACTCACTACAAGTATTTATAATTAGATTCTCCCTAATATACAAATAATCACTGTTTGCCACCGAAGCAGGTAACTCCCTAAACACCATCTGGTTGCAGCATAGGTGTAGTATCCCTCAGACAAGCGTATCGCTACTACGTCCTACCTCATGCCATTGCATCCAGCCACTTCTCTGGATGCTTTTTAAAAGTGTATTTTCACTAACCCAGATAAACTGTAACTAATTTAGATTGACTGAGATTGATTAAAGGTTGATGGAGATTGACATATCAATCCTCTTAATCCCTTAAATATTTATTCAATCTTTTGCTATG
>DAOVVI010000122.1 GCA_030637245.1 Cyclobacteriaceae bacterium | reverse complement strand
ATATCCATGATAGGATATCTGTTTTCCATGTTTACAGACATAAACATTCGGGGCATTATGGGAAAATGATAGTTCATTTGGCATTCATCTCCATCTCCAAAATAAGCGGCGCTATCTTCCGGCCACATATTGGCCTCTGCAAGCAGTAATACATTGTCGTGTCTGCTGTCAACATAGGCGCGCAATTTTTTGAGGAAGTCATGGGTCTGAGGCAGATTTTCACAGTTTGTGCCATCCTCTTCAAATAGGTATGGTATAGCATCGAGCCTAAATCCATCAACGCCCATATTTAGCCAATAATCCATCACCTTAAACATTTCTTTTTCAACTAGAGGATTGTAATAATTTAAATCCGGTTGATAATGAAAAAATCGATGCCAGTAGTATTGCCCTGCTACCGGATCCCAAGTCCAGTTAGATGACTCGTAATCTGTAAATATGATCCTTGCGTCTTTAAATTTTTCCGGGTCATCAGTCCACACATAATAATCCCTTTCCGGTGATCCTTTTGGGGCATGTCTTGCCCTTTGAAACCACTCATGCTGATCTGATGTGTGGTTCATAACAAGCTCTATTATTACGTTTAGATTTCTTTTATGAGCTTCGCGTAAAAACTTTTTAAAATCACTTACATTACCATAAGATGAATTGATCGTATTGTAATCGGCAATGTCATAACCATCATCCTTTTGTGGTGATGGATAAAAAGGGAGAAGCCAAATGGTTGTGACGCCAAGATTCTCGAGGTAATCAAGTTTGTCAAAAAGACCTTCAAAATCACCGATGCCATCCCCGTTTTTATCCATAAATGCTTTGATATGCAATTCATAGATAATAGCATCTTTATACCACAATGGTTTTCGAATGACTTTTTGATTCTTCTTGTTAGACATATTTAATGAGTGATTTACTCGCTTTGATGCATAATATAAAATTGATTGACAAGGTATAAATATTAGTAGGGATTTTCAAAAAAAAAGGTCAATCCTGTTAATACTTATAAGTCAATATTAAATTCATTAAAAATATCATATCAACAATACTTTGATTTTAATATCTGTATCATGCTTTTTATGGCAGTATCGTAGTTGTCAAATTGCAAAGATGATGATTATTGTATAATTTATAATTGCGAAACGATTAGATTAAAATAAAGATTATCGTATAATTAAATTAATAACTTATTACTCACGAATTCTAAAATATTTATATCATGAAAAAGATAATTGTTCCAACAGATTTCTCAGAACAAGCACAACATGCGTTGGATTTGGCTAGTGAAATTGCAGTCATCACCGGTGCTAAAATTGTTTTGATGCATGTCATAGAATATGCCAAAAAGCAGACAACTTTTCTGGGTAGTTCCGCGCTAACAACCATGGGATCGTTATCGACTGGGGTTGAAATGGACGATGTGTATTTCATTCAGTTGTTTAAGAGACGGAAAGCTCAGTTGGCCGAGATTTTGAGTGACCCAAGTTATGCAAATATTGATATTATAGATAAAATATTGCTGGGAACACCATATCATGCTATTGAAGAAGAAATTACGGAATCTGATGCAGATTTCATTATCATGGGGACGACTGGAGTAAACGATTGGGAAGAAAGTCTTATCGGTTCAACTGCGGAAAAGGTTGTCAGGCACGCAAGCTGTCCCGTCTTGACACTTAGGAAAAAGGTGAAGTTGATGGATATTGACAGAATTGTATTTGCTTCTGATTTTAAAGAATTAAAACCAGCCTATATCCATATTGTAAAAAGTATTCAAAAACTTTTTGAAGCGGAACTCCATATGGTATTTATAAATACGCCCGGTCGTTTCAATAACGAAAGAGAGATTATTAATAATCTGAAAAATTTTGCCAATGAAAATGACCTGGATCATCATAAGATCCATGTTTACAGTCATCAGCATGAGGAAGAAGGAATTGTTTGGTTTACGGAAGATTTTAAAATGGATATGGTGATGATGGCAACCTATGGAAGAGCTGGATTTTCAAGACTTTTTGATCATAGCATAGCTGAAGATGTAGTAAACTTCTCAAAGAAACCTGTAGTCACGTTTAATCTGCATCATATAACGAAATGATTTATAGCCGGTTAAAACCGGCTTTTTTCTTGCATAATTTTTCACCTGATAACCATATTTTTCTTAAGTTAGCTCAATGGAAAATTTCTATCACTGGTTTGAGCAAATTACCGGATTGAGTCCTGATCTTACCGGGAAATTACTGAAATCAATATTATTGATTTTTGGTTTTATAATTGTAAATAAAATCATAAATCGAATCGTACTTAGTAAGACGGAAGATGTTTACTATCGGTACAGATGGAGAAAAACGCTGGACTATATTACCTTTTTCATAGGTTTGCTCATTATTAGTCCGATATGGATTGATGAGTTTAGGTCCCTTCTTACTTTTTTTGGTCTTTTATCAGCCGGTATTGCAATTGCTCTAAAAGATCCTGTTACCGATCTCGCCGGATGGTTTTTCATCATTTGGAGGAAGCCTTTTGATGTAGGTGATAGAATTCAAATAGGTGACCACGCAGGAGATGTGATTGATATCAGAATCTTTCAATTTACCATTATAGAAATTGGCAATTGGGTAGATGCGGATCAAAGCACCGGAAGAATTTTGCATATACCTAACTCAAAGCTCTTCCTGCAAGTTTTAGCAAATTACAGTATAGGATTCAATTATATATGGCACGAAATAGGCGTAATGGTCACTTTTGAAAGCAACTGGCAAAAGTCCAAAGAAATACTTGTAAAAATTGTGAATGATAAATCTGAGCACATTTCAAAATCTGCAGAAAAGAAAATAAAAGACGCCAGTAAGAAATACATGATCTTCTATAAAAAACTTACTCCCATCGTTTATACCTCAGTGAAGGATTCCGGTGTGATGCTAACGATGAGGTTTCTCTGTGATCCAAGGCAAAGAAGAGGGTACGAACAAACCATTTGGGAAGAAGTACTGAAAGAATTTTCGAAAAATGAGGATATTGATTTTGCCTATCCTACGCAGCGGTTTTACAGTAATAATATTGAAGGGAAATCCGGTACCAAACCAGATAAAAATTGAATTGAAGGTCAACCTGTCGCCGGTCAGGTGGGTTTGTATTTTGGAGCTTGTAATTTGCCTGCGGCAGATTTGTTATTTATGGTAATTTTCAAATTCTTAGTTTACTGACAAACCCTAGTTAAGACGCTTTTTCCTTGTTATTAAAACTCACTCCTTGGTTAATTAACCTGGTTTGATCCTAAATGAAATCTGAAAATACCTTAATATCAAGGATTACCGAAAATTAAGTGCTTAACGAATGTGTATTCTGCCCATTAGCTTTTAGTGATAGCGACACAATTAGCAGGATAAACCATGCAACCAATGTCCAGCCAAAAATTAGATTGAACCAGAAAACTAGTTGTTGGCCATCCACACGTCGGTACCTGGCAATATAGAACGGGACAAAATAAGCAATAGCCGCAAGTACATAAATCAATATTTCTATTGTGCTCATTGTTTTAAATTCCGTGTATAAATAACTGTCGGTAATCCAATTTAATCCTTTTTATGTAATTTAAATTTGTAACCGTGGATATTTTGGACTTATTCAGCAATGTAGCTGCAGATAAACAGGCAAGGTATTTAATGAGATTTAATAATTCATTCATCAGTCATGAGTTAGAAAAATTATTAACAGAAATCCCTAATACACAAATAAAACAAATCATATACGCAAAGAGTTCAATTATCTCAACATTATAATAATAGTTTATTTCGAAGTTGGGCATAGTTGTTTTTTTTTGTTAAATGTATAATATCGTAGGGAATTGAAAATAATCCCAAGACCGATAATCCTCTCATACACACATATCATTCCCTCCTGCCGGCCAGTCTGCCGATGAGGCTGGTGAGACAGGTAACTCTCTAAACAACATCTATAGCTTTGGTGTGGCAACTATCAGAACAAAGGATAACTACTAAACCTGTCAGACATTTGCAAAAAAAAGGGACAAGATAATTATCTTGTCCCTTCATATTGATTTCTTTTACTATTATCAACTTACAATCCGAAGATAGATATCTACAATTTCGGTTCCCATCCGGACTCATATTCCCTACTCCACAATGTCATGGCTTCCCGATCAAAAATTCGCCCTGTTTTCTCATCCACATCAAATGATTTACCAATACGGGATGAGATATTCGCGTAGTGTGTTAATAACTGACTAACTACACCCTGTTCAATTGGTGATTTAAGCTTATCTTTTCCACGAATGGTTTCAAAAAAGTTAACCGCATGCATGGTGGTCATGTCCCCACCACCGCCAAGGGCAGTTCCGGCCTCGTTTCCTGCAGCTTTGCTATCCCGAACCAGTTTACCTTTTATGTCGTACAATCGATAACCTCCCCGATTAACAAACACTGATCCTTCAGATCCATATATGATGGTGCCTCTTCCTCCGCCGAAAGTATCGTATTTATTTCTGCTCTGACCTTCCCATTTGATAACTCGATTATTTGGAAAACGAAATGTTGCTTCCATTGTATCGTACATACTCCAACCATCGTTCACATAGTGAAACTTCCCTGAATAAACATCAACATTTAGTGGATATTTTACATCCAGTGCCCAACGTGCAACATCCAATTCATGGGTGGCGTTGTTACCCATTTCTGCAGTGCCAAAGTCCCATCCATACCAGTGCCAGTTGTAGTTCCAGGTATCGTGCTCATAGTCTTTTCTTGGTGCTGGCCCCTGGAAAAGATCCCAATCCAATCCTTCCGGTGGAGCCTGCTTTTTGGGAACCGGCACTTCCCCCCGGCCATTGGTATAAAACGCCACAGCTTTATAGGCATTTCCAATTACTCCATTGTGGATATCCTTAATAATCTCAATGGATTCCAGGGAAGATCGCTGTTGGTTCCCCATCTGGACGACCTTGTTATATTTTTGTTGAAATGCGACAACGATTTCGCCTTCTTTAGGATTATGACTACATGGCTTTTCTAAATACACATGTTTTCCTGCTTCCATTGCCATACATGCTCCAGGCGTATGCCAGTGATCTGGAGTGGCATTGAAGATAACATCCACTTTGTCGTCTTCCAGTACGTTGCGAATATCATTTTCCAGGACAGGTTTGTCTTTAGTGACTTTGGCAAATCGTGCTGCAGCTTTTTCCCGCTGGCTTTTCATCACATCACAAAGATAAATTAACTCTACATTGCTTTCTTTCCTGGAAATTGGGTCTAAATAAGCTCCAAGTCTGCGGCCTAATCCAATGATGGCTACATTGATCCGTTCATTCGCACCAATTATTCTTGAATAGTTTTTAGCCGACGAGGCCATTGCGCTTCCTCCAATAGTTATGCCTGTAGCCCCGGCAATCGTTTTCTTTAAAAAATTTCTTCTGTCCGTACTCATATTTGTTACTTTAGAATTTTATGATTTAGTAAATTGAGGTTAATTGTTCTGGCTCTTAAAAATACAGCAATTCAGTGTGTAAAAATATAAATAGTTTGTAAAAACAAGAAGATTTCTCCAGGAAGATCTTAGCAAAGAGCTGATAGATACTGAAAACCTGAAATGCCCAACCTGCGGGGGAGGTAGGAATTCAAGTAGGCAAGTTCAGCATAACAAGGGTTGGAGACTCCTGCTTTTGAGCCTTGTCATCGACACAACTGCTGGTGAAAGTTATGCCTATGGCAGATAAATGCGTTTTTCTAAGATAATAGTTTGGACACGGGACGCTGCGCCAGTGGATCATTTCCTTCAACGCCCGGCTACAACTTCAATTCCCAGCCCTCCCGAGCTTCCCGTTTAATCAGGCCCTTTGCATATTCCAATGCATTTACTTCCACATATT
>DAOVVI010000276.1 GCA_030637245.1 Cyclobacteriaceae bacterium | reverse complement strand
TATAGTTGCCCATATATATGAGGAAACGCAGTATTTCAGACAAAACGCCAATATGTACAGCGAACAGTCTATTCGATATTCAAATTCATTTTCTGAGATCAATGATATTGAAGCCTATTCACTGATTCCTACTGAAAAAAACAAATATAAAAAAATCAAGATAAAAGATTTTGTTACGTCGGATTCCAGGTCAGCAGGGATTTTTTATGACGATCAAAAGAAAATAAGCTATCTTTTCCCGGCATTGAAAGAAAATTCCAAAACAGTTATTTCATACACAAAAAAATACAAAGAACCCCGACTTTGGGGGTATTATATGTTTTCATCTTTTTTCCCTGTCGAGAAGAGTGTTTATTCTGTAAAAGTCCCTGAAAGCGTCAAATTGAACTTTCACAAGTATGGCATAGATGATGATCAGGTTAATTTTACCATTGAAAAAAAAGGTAAATATAATATTTACAAGTGGACGGCAGAGCGTTTGAATAAAATCCAGATGAGCAAAGGCGCTAATGGAGTTTTACATACGGCCCCACATTTGATAATTTATGTGGACTCCTATACCCATAATGGTGTTGTACATAATGTTTTACGAGATGTAAATGATCTCCATGCCTGGTACCAGAATTTCCTTAAGGGAATTGACGACGAAGACTATGATGACATGAAAATAATGGTGGAAAATATTATTGAGGGCAAATCCACGGAATTGGGAAAAGTAGAATCTATATATGATTGGGTTCAGCAAAACATAAAATACATTGCTATAGAAGATGGTTTGGGAGGATTTCGCCCCCGAACATCAAATACCGTTTTTACCAGGAGATATGGTGATTGCAAGGATATGAGCAACTTGATCCACGAAATGTTAAATCTTGCTAATATACCTTCAAATCTTGCGTGGATTGGCACAACAGCTATTCCCTATTCACATCGGGAAGTTCCAACACCTATGGCAGATAATCATATGATATGCACCTACGTAAATAATGACAGGTATTATTTTCTTGATGCCACAGACCAATACAATATCTTAGGCATTCCTACCACACACATTCAGGGCAGGGAAGCACTGATAAATAAAGGAACTAATGATTTTGAGTTGGTAAATGTCCCTATTGTTCCTTCTGAGAAAAATCAGGTGATGGATTCTGTATTTTTAAAGATTGAAAATGATAAGCTGATCGGATCCGGGCAGGCAGTCTATTCCGGGTATAAAAAGATACCCGTAGCAAATAATCTTGAAAACCTTAGTGAAGATGATAAAAAGGCATTTTTGAACTTATTGCTTAAAAAAGGAAATAACAAATTTTTATTGAATTCTGTGACAACCAAGAACGTTTCGGAAAATTATGATGATCTACTCATAAATTATGATTTTTCTATTGAAGATTATATCCTGAAGTATTCAGATGAGATTTTTATAAATCCACATTTAAGTAAAGAGCTTGAAAATGGAATGATAGACCTTAACAGAACTAAAAAAGACGTCCATTATTCATACAAAAGTTTAATTTCTAATATTTTCTGCATAAGTATTCCTGAAAATTTTAAGGTTTCGTTTTTACCTGAGGATACACAATACGATGGAGATGATTTTAGTTTCAGCATAAATTATAAAGTAAAAGACAATAAAGTCATTGTCCATCAAAAGGTAGAGATAAATACACTTCAGCTTAAGACAGAACAATTTGATTCATGGAATAAAATGATCAAGGGATTATTTTCTGCTTATAAGGAATCTGTAGTTTTAGGTAGAATTTAATTTAGTAAATTAATGAAGTTCATCAGGCATACAATTTTTGTAATTCTCATAGTTTTCCCCCATTTCTGTTTCAGCGCCGGATTATTTTTTGATGATTACGATTGGGACTACGACCCGGAATTTGAGATCGTTCAAATCGCGGAGAAAGGCCAGAACGCCATAGTACTTAAAGATTTAAAGGTCGTTGAGTTTTTTTTCGATGAAGAATACAATACCCTATTACAGTTATATACAGTTCATCTTAAGGTACAGGTAAACACTCATGAGGCAGTTGAGTTGTATAATACGCATTATATGCCCATGAACAGGGTTATTGGCATTGAAGATTTGCGAGCGAGAGTAATTACAAATGATGATATAAAAGAAATTGAAGAGATCGATTTGAAAGACTTTGAAGGTGAAGATGATTATTCTTCATATAAGTATTTTGCCATTGAGGGAGTAGAGATTGGTAGCCAGATTGAATATATATATACCTTTAAAATGTTACCGCAACTTGAGGGAAGCCGTGAATTTTTTCAATCAGATGAACTTAAATTTAATACAGAATTCCACATTTACTGTGAGGACAAAATGTTTTTCGATACGAAAAGCTATAATGGCCTTCAGGAGATGGAGCTTGACACTTTAATCGAAGGCAAGAACCATTATTTTGCAAATATCCTTAAAATTGAACCACTCAAACCTGAGCCATATGCGCCTTATAATAATAGTTTAATGAGGGTTGAATACAAACTGGATTATATTGAACCTGCCGATGGAGTAGAACTGTACACCTATGATCAATTGTCAAATCAACTCAACCAATATTTAAGATCAGACATTACAAAAAAGGATATCAAATCATTGAAAAAACTTTCTAAAGAACTAGGTCTTGATGGTCTTTCGGAAATGGAAAAAGTTAGAAAAATAGAAGATTTTGTGAAGCGGAAAATGACCATATCCGAGCAGAGTAATGATGAATTGACCAAGTTGGAAATTATACTTGAAAAATTAGTAGCGAACGAGAGGGGAGCTATAAAACTCTATGTTTCAATGTTTGACCTAAATGATATTGAATACACATATGGTTTAACTTCCGATCGGACGAAAGTTACAATGGATCCTGATTTTGAATCTTATAGTTTTTTAGAGAATTATATTTTTTATTTCCCGGGATTGGATAAATATATGGCCCCCACAGAAATACTTTATCGTGTTGGGTATATACCATTCAAGTGGAGCAATAATTATGGGCTTTTTATTAAAAACGTAAAGCTTGGTGAAACTACCACAGGAATTGGCGAGGTCAAATTTATTGAACCACTCGACTATTCTGAAAGCGAAGATAAACTTGACATTAAAATTGATATTGATGGGGAATTTGATGCATTAAATCTGGATATTAAAAGGACGATGACAGGCTATAATGCTACTTTTATTCAACCAATTTTTGAGTTGATCCCTGAAACCGAAAGTAAGATAGTTGTTATTGAATTATTGAATTTATCAGGCAAAGATGTAGAGCTTAAGGAATTTAAACTTATCAATTCATCATTGGACTCATTCTATCTGAAACCTTTTATAATTGAGGGGTCGGTATCTACAAGCAGCTCATTTTATGATAAAGCTGGCAATCATTACCTTTTAAAAATTGGTGAGGTAATTGGAGAGCAGGTAGAAATGTATCAGGAAGAAAAACGAAAATTGCCAGTTGAAAACGAGTTTAATCGAAATTATGAAAGAAGAATCCAATTCGAAATTCCTGAAGGCTTCACAGTTCGAAATCTGGATGATTTAAAAGCGGAAATATTTCTTGAAGAAAATGGCGAAAAATCCATGGGTTTTATCTCAGACTATGAGATCGATGGAGATCTGGTAAATGTATTCGTAAGGGAGTATTATAAAAAACTCGATTATCCCCTGGAATACTTTGATCAATTCAGAAATATCATCAATGCTGCGGCAGACTTCAACAAGAAAGTACTCATCTTTGAAAAATTATAGTGTCTGATCTGAGACTTTTTACTTAACCGGGGCAACAATCGATATTGTTTTTCAGTTAGAATAATAGTTTTTGAAAAAATTCATCCCGGACGTGAAGTACAATCAATTAATTTCTATTATCATAGTTTTACTTTTTGTCATGATTCAGGCATTTGGGCAAAATAAAACGAAGAAAGAAAATCAAATGGTGAACAACAATAAACTGGAACTGGCTACTTTTGGCTCAGGTTGCTTTTGGTGTGTAGAAGCAATTTTTCAACGTGTTGAAGGTGTTGAAAAGGTCGTTTCAGGATATTCCGGTGGTCATGTGAAGAACCCAACATACAAGGAAGTATGCCAGGGTACGACAGGTCATGCGGAAGTTTGTCAGCTCAGTTATGATCCCGATATTGTAAGTTTTGAAGAATTGCTTGAGGTTTTCTGGCAAACTCATGACCCGACTACGTTGAACCGGCAGGGGAATGATGTAGGTACGCAAT
>DAOVVI010000056.1 GCA_030637245.1 Cyclobacteriaceae bacterium | reverse complement strand
ATTCCCCGGTAAGAGCATGCAACTTACGATGCAATTGCGATCTGCTAATCCCGATTTCGTTGGCCAGCTCATCTACCCCGAAATGCTCGTTTCCCAGGTTGTTTTCAATCGCTTTGTACAAATTATCTAAAAACGATTGATCCATGGAAATTTCTTCATCCATCGGAGCTATTTGTTATAGTGATAGGTTTTAATTTTGACAATCAACACGTTGACATCTCAATTAATATTCTTAATGAGAAAGGTATAAATAATTGATGAAATTCCCTACTCTAAACTTAGGACATTATTATCTCTGATGCGTGACCGTTCATGCCAATAAATTCACCGCAATTCAAATTCAGGTTAATTATAAAGCCTTTTATTAATAAATTGATAAAATAGTTCAGGGTTAAATGGTTCACGGTTCAGGGACAATTGGCAACTGGTGATTAAAATCGTTGCTAGATTCACCGATCGAGATCAAATTATTTTCTATTTATGATGAAAATAAATAGGGACTTTATTAATTTTTTAAAAAAGTACGAATATTAAAAAAAATGCCAACCCTGAACTTTGAACCTGAAACCGTTAAAACATCAAATGAAATGGTTTAAACTATATTTCAAGAATATTTCAAAGAATATAAATTAGTGATGCAACCCCCAAAGGGAGTTTTGCATCTACTGTGTGTACAACGATTTAAATGAAGCTTCAAATTCAAAAGTCAACCCAAGAAACTGACCTGATCAAAGCTTGTAAGAAGCAAAATGCTAAAGCGCAGCGCATGCTTTATGATACACATGCTTCCTCCATGCTGGGATTGTGCAGAAGATACATCAAAGGAGAGATGGAGGCTGAAGATGTAATGATCAAAGGGTTTTTGAAAGTGTTTACAAAAATTGATTTGTTTGAAGGGAAAGGAAGTTTTGAGGGATGGATGAAGCGGATAATGATCAATGAGGCTTTGGGATATATCAGAAAAAATAAAGCGATGTACCTGGAGATTGAAATTGAAGCAGCAGACAAAGAACCCGATATTGATAAAATGTCAACTGAATTGGAAGCGAAAGATTTATTAAAAATGGTAAATGAATTGCCAAGTGGTTATAGGACAATTTTCAATTTATATGCGATTGAGGGTTATTCCCATAAGGAAATCAGCAAGCTTTTGGGAATTAATGAAAATACATCGAAATCTCAATTGAGCAGAGCAAGGATGCATTTGCAAAAGAAGCTGTTGGAAACTGAAAAAAATTTGGAACAAAAAAATATAAATCAAGATGGAACCGGCATGGCCGGAGCAAATTTAGGACGCCCGAAAGCATGATTAAGCGCTCTGGCTAAAATAAGCAGGTTTCACAAAATTATAAAACATGAAAAATAGGCTTGATAAATTATTTAAGGATCAACTGTCAAAACATGAAGAAATACCATCGCCGCAGGCCTGGGATCAAATTCATGGACAGCTAATCTCAAAAAGAAGAAAGGTATGGGGCAAGAGATTCGCAATAGCTGCATCGATCTTGTTATTTGCCACAGCGGGATTTATTGGGTATCGATCCTTGAATACATTGACTATAAAAAAAGAACAATTCGTAACTAAGTCCATTGACGAAGATAAAATAGCCAAGGATCAGATTAACGCTGAAGAGGGGATTATTGAATATAAGGATTCAGGAGAAATTAAAGTAAAGGACGATATTAAAACCGATGAGCCTCAAAAGGTTATTACTAAAGTAAAAAGTGTAGAAAAAATTGATGAAACGCCATCAACAACTGATTCACCGATTGAAAAGATTGAAGAAAAAGTGCTTCTAGTAGCCGAAGTAAAATTGGACAAACATGAAATTCAGAATGATATCAAAGTTGAGGAACAAGAAGAGATAGATGAAGAACCTCTATTAAGTGAGGAATCAACTGAAGTAGTAATGGCTGAAAATAAAGTTATAATTGAGCAACAGGAGTTTCAAGAAATTAAAGAACCAAAGAAGACATATCCCCAGGTAAAAATTATCTACAAAGCGGATAAGAATTCTGAACTGGTCGCTTCTGGCAAAAATACATTGATAGATAAAGGAATAAATAAAATTACCAAATTCTCTGACGAACACCTGCTTACGGCAGATAGAAAAACTAAGTTGCGCAACACCAAAGAAGACTTGTTGGCATTGAATTTTGGTAAGCTATTAAATAAATCGAACTAGTGTTAAGTCAAGTTTCAAGTAACAAGAGGGTGGATTATTAAGTTACAACCGCTGATTCCCGAACTTGATTCGGGAGGAGTATAGTGGAAGGAATTAAAAATCTTGGCTTAATAAATGCCCCACTTTTCATCCTTGACAAGACACAATAAATTTGAAAACTAATGAAAATGAAAAACAGAACAATACTAATGGTGGCGATCTTACTTTTTGCCGGGCAATTGGCAAAAGCAGATGACTTTCCGAATGAAATTAGTTCCAAAGATACTATTGAAGTGCATTTTGGTGAAAAAGGTACAATTTTGATCCATGTGGAAAGTAAAGAAGACCTGGAAGCACTGAAGGAGTATGATATTAACTCGATGCTCGAAGATGTTGATGTGCCGACGAAGGATGATATGGATGAAGCTGAAAAAATTATACTACAGGACGATGAAGGGACAAAGTATCTGAAAGACAGTGTGGAAGAAGATGAGGAATTCAGGCAATTGGAGGATGAGTTTGATGATATGAATGATGATGAACCTGAAGAGAAACAGGAATATAACTACGAACGAAAAGCAAAGCGTTTTTCCGGAAGTAAAACCAGTTTTGTTTCAGCCCTTGATTTCGGTATGAATAATTACCTGGAAGATGGCAAATACCCTGATGCAAACAATGAGCAATATACCGTAAAACCATGGGGATCGTGGTATGTGGCGATTATGCCTACATGGCAAACACATATAGCTGGAAAATTTGCCCTGGATTATGGCGGAGGGATCAGTTGGTATAATTTTAAATTCCAGGATCCAAGGACCATGTTAGTGAAAGGTGACGAAGGTGTAGAATTTGAACAGTGGCCCGTGGATTTGCAGGCGTCTAAAAGTAAGCTAACCGTAGTTCATCTGAATGCGCATTTTGTTCCGATGTTTGACTTTGGTTATAGAACAAACACTAGGACATATGATGATGGATTTGTGCAAAAAAAGACCAGGTTCAGAAGAAATGGATTTCGTATTGGCGCCGGCGGTTATGTTGGAACCCGAATAGGAAGTTGGCAAAAGCTGGTATGGAGATCAACAGGTCATAAAAGCAAATTGCGGGAAAAAGATAATTATTATCTGAACAATATCAGATATGGAGCCAGGTTTATTTTGGGATATGGTGAGGTTGATATTTTTGTAAATTATGATATAAGTACGCTGTTTGCAGAAAATCGGGGACCTGAATTAAACGCCATTAGTTTTGGACTTTCATTCTAACATATCTGACTTCAACCATGGAAAAAGAGCGCTTTTTCCATGGTTGAGTCATTACGGATATTTAAATAAGAGGTAGGTTTTACAAATATGCACCGGCAACATTTCAGGCTGAAATCATAAATTCAGCTTAACTTTTTAATTAAGATCACACAATGTAATTTTTACTTCGATTTTACAGGCATCATAACCTGCTGCCAATCAGGATTTTTCATTTTAAAAATTTACTTTTGCTTAATTGTCAGGGTTTCATATAGATGAGGCCCTGTATTTACTATCAAATGATCGTGACAATGAGCAGGCGAATGAATTTTGTGATTGGCGTATTTAGCTTTATTTTATTTTATGCTACATCAATGCTGGCACAGTCCGATAAAGCTGTCTTTCATATCCAGGTTTTTAAAAATGACAGCACAATACTCAGAGAAGGGACAGGTTTTTTTATAGATGGAAACCATGGTTTTTCTTATGCATTGTTGTTCAAAAATGGCGCTTTTGCCCAGGTGATTACCAAAGATAGCAGCGTTCATAAAATAAATAAAATCAATGGATTTGATGTGAATACCGATGTAGTAAGGCTTGAGCTTGACAATATGTTAAGTGCAAAAATCACCAATTTAAAAAGTGCCAACGAAATGTCACCGGAAGGATCATCCATAAAAATCATATTTTCCGAAGGCATCCAATCCACCAGAAGTATTTCAAAAAAAATATCCAAAAAAGCTGAATTTGTCGGCTATGGCTCTGCCTTGCTTTTAAATGCGAAATTAGACGAACCATTATTTGGTAGCCCGGTTTTGAATTCCAAAGGCGAAGTGGAAGGAATTGTTGTGCCACTTAAGGAATCCGGAGCTTCAGGATTCGTATCCAATATGTCAACTGTTACCAACCTTAGATCTGTATCAAAATCCGTCAGTGAATTTGGCAATGGTTTAAAAATTCAAAATTCACTAATTCAGGGGATTGACGCCTACATGGCAGACGATACCAAAACAGCTATAAGTGCTTTTGGGAAAGCTAAATCAGCCATGCCAAAACATGTGACGGCATTCTATTATTCAGGCTTGATCAATTTTGCCGAGAATAGGATCAGCGCTGCAAGATCTGATATGAACAAAGCCATCGAACTGGACAATAGTCTGTCACGGGCCTATCTTATTCGTGGCATTATCAATTATAACAACGATGATTTCAATAATGCAATTCATGATTTTGATAAGGCCGAATCTTTAAAGAATTCAGAATTGCAATTATTTGAGCTGCGTGGAAAAGCTAAATACAATTCAAAAAATTACGAAGGAGCAATTACCGATTTAATAAAAGCAGAATCGTTGGATTCGAAGGATGCCGAGGTGTATTATTTCATGGGGAATTCTAAATTTAGAAATGAAGATTTTAATGGAGCAATATCTGATTACGACAAGGCCATCGGTCTTGGTCAAAGGGATGAAATAATATTCAACAATCGAGGGAAAGCGAATTATAACCTTAAGAATTTAGATGGAGCTATAGCAGATTATTCAAAGGCTTTGGAAGTTAATCCGGAATATGAAAAAGCATATATAAACCGTGGAACTGCCTATTTTGAAATGGGAAATTTTGGCGGGGCGTTGTCCTCACTTGCAATGGCCAAAGAAATGGGAGCCACCGGCAAAGAACTTTATACCATGTTGGGATTGGCAAGGTATAACACCGATGATCCGATCGGAGCTTTGGAAGATTTGAATGCCGCCATTCGTATGGAAACCAAAGAACCAAAGGCCTATTGGTATAGAGGTAGGATCAGGAAATCAAACGATGATTTTAAAGGGGCGTTGGAGGATTTGAATATTGCCATCAAACTTGGAGTGGAAGATGGGAAAGCGTTAGTTGACAGAGCGCAATGCAATTATAAACTGAAAAAATATGACCAGGTGATCGAAGACATAAATGAATCTGAAAGTAAAGGATTCATGGATATGGGCGCATATTCCAGCAGAGGAAACGCATATTACTACATGCGGGAATCTGAACTTGCGGCAAAAGATCTTGAAAAAGCTATTGAATTAGGCGATAACAATGGTGAAAGCTACTTTCATTTAGGTTATGTATGGCATAAGCTCGAAGATTGCCAAAAAGCCACTGAAGCTTTTAATGAAGCAATAAACCTGGGGATAAACAACGAAGTGATTTTTGATTTAAGAGGAAAATGCAGGGAGTTGGCCTCTGACTCAGATGGAGCTATATCGGATTACGATAAATCCATAGAATTAAATCCTGATTATATCCCGGCATTGGGAAGCCGGGGGAAGCTTCGGTATGTAAAGCAGAATTGGGAAGGAACTATTGAAGACCTGGCAAAAGTGGCGAAAAACGGAAAAGCTGAAACAATGGTATTTACGCTGCTCGGCATTTCTTATTTTAACATTGAAAATTATACAAAAACCATAGAATCCCTCAACATAGCAATAAACAAAGGTGAAACGTATAATAAAGCTTTTTACTGCAGAGGGCATGCGAATTACCAGTTAGGTCAATTTGAAATTGCAATTAATGATTTGAGCAATTCTATTGATGATGGATTGAAAGATATAGTGTCGTTTACCAATAGGGGAATGTCGTATTATTCGATTGGGGAATATTCGAAAACAATTTCCGACTTGGGCAAAGCTGTTGAGCTTGGAAGCAATGATCCGGAATTATTTTTCACTATGGGTGTAGCAAGATATGAAACCAAAAGATATACCCCGGCTATAAAAGACTTCAATAAAACCATTAACATCAATCCTGATCATGCAGAAGCTTTTTTTAACCGGGCCAATTCCAAATTTAAAATCAAAGATTACGGCGGCGCAATTTTAGACTATGATAGAGCGCTCTCCTTAGACGTCGAAAATCATTTGCTCTTTAATAACCGGGGTAAGGCGAAACAGCTTATGGAGCAGTATGATGAGGCAATTGCAGATTACAACAAATCTTTGGAATTGAAAAGTGATTATACAAGGGCTTTTGAAAATCGCGGGACTTGTTATTATCAGATGAAGAATTTCACAAATGCCATTGAGGATTTAGTCAACCTTGAAAAGCATGAAGAATTGAAACCTGCATTGCAGTATTTTCTTGGTCAATCATATTATAATACTGATAATTGTCCATTAGCCATCACGTATCTGGATAAAGCTATAACAGGCGGGATAAACTTAAAAGACGGATTTAAAAACAGGGGTATTTGTCATATGAAGCAGGAATCCTATCAGCTTGCAATAAATGACTTTACAGCATGTTTAAAACTGGACAGCGAACAGGCAGATATTTACACCAATAGGGCTGAAGCGTATATCTACATCGATGATACAGAAAGCGCCATGAACGACCTGAACCGGTCCTTGAAGCTTGATAACTCCAGTCCGAACAATTATTTCAACAGGGCAATATTAATGGAGCAAATGGAAAAATTTGATGATGCTGCAAAGGACTATACCAGGGTAATTGAATTGAGCCCGAAGGACGCCAATGCTTATTTTAACAGAGGAAGCTGTCTTGCCAAAGTAGATAATTATGTGTCGGCAGTAACAGACCTGACCATGGCAACCCAGCTTGAACCTACCAATCCTGACTATTTCAGGGTTCTGGGTAATACAAAATATCAACTTAGCAAGTTGGAAGCCAATCCGTGCGAAGATTGGCAAAAAGCTGTTGAACTGGGAGATAAAAAGGCTGCTTTTTCAGTAAAACGCTTTTGCCGGGGTAATTGAAATTAAATCAACTCCGAATCATAGACTTTTACTTTTTCCCAAAGTCCTGAAAAATCATTAATAAACTTTTCATGTGCATGGTGTTTTTGATAGACATTATGGTCATCGATGGATTTGAACCAAATAAATAGAGCATAGTCAAAAGAGTGGTCAACTACATCACGGTCTTCAGTTGGAGCAGGAACTCCTATTTCCACTTTTTGAATTTCCTTAACAGCGGAGACAAAATCTTTTATCCCCTGCTCAAATTTCTTAAGCTCAATATCGCTTACACCTTCCTTAGTCCAGAAATATACATTGTGTAACATACTTTTTTTTGCTTTTTTATTTATGGGAATTAGTTTGCTTTTAGAATGAGAAACATGGTAGCCGAATGCCCCGGCTCCCGCTGCGATCAACGATGCCGATTTTATAAATTTTCTTCTCTTATTCATCGGATATGGAATTTTATTTAGTCAAAACTAAGCAATTAACGTTAAAACTTTGACAAAGCTAGTAGTTAGATTTCATAGAGTTCAAAATCCTTACCACGTCCATAGCGGATGAGGTCGCCAAACAGATAAATATCCAGTGTGAGGAGATCTTTGATTTTGAAGTCATCTATCCCTGCAGTTTCCAGAACCAAAAAACTTGTCGTTTCGCCATGATTTCTAAGAAAGTACCTTTTGCCAACCCTCATGTTGTCATACGACATTGTTTTTCTATTGGAATCAGGCATTTCTCATTGTTTTATAATTGACCGCAAGTATAACCTTTTATAAGTTTTTATTGTTTTAGCAGAGCGAATTTATTGTCAGGATTATACCTGGTTTGTATGGTTCAAGAGAGACGAGAAGTGCTAATAATCCTGTCGAGTCAGGCAGGTTAAGTTCATCATTTTGAAGTT
>DAOVVI010000556.1 GCA_030637245.1 Cyclobacteriaceae bacterium | reverse complement strand
CCAGCACCAAGTACCTCTAGTCATAAAATGTCTTATCAAAAGCATGGAATTCTGATTGTTTTAATATGATCCTTTTTACAAATCCTTTGATGAAACCAAGTCCATAGCCAATAAGCTGTACGAATGATGCCCAAACAGAAAGTACGCCAATCCATGGATTTTTTGATCTAATTGAAGCATCGAATAATATAAGCACTAGATAAATAATTGTTGGCCATATCACCCAAAAATCCCTGTGGTATAGGGCATGAGGGATGGACAAAAATTGGTAAACAACAAATGCAGCTGGGAAAAAATGAACCAACTTCAATGACGCTGGATGCCTTTTATAGAGGTTGATCCTGGCAATGCCGGAATTAAATACCTGCTTAAAAAACTTACTGAAATCCGTACGCCGTTTGTGATACACAAAGCACTCTTGAATCAATTTTGTTTTAAAACCATATTCAACTATCCGGATGCTCAAATCAATATCTTCTCCAAATCGGAGCTTTGAAAATCCACCTGTTTTTTCATATACTTCTCTTGAATATCCCATATTAAAGCTCCGGGGATGAAATTTTTCCATGGACTTTTTATGACCTCTAATACCTCCTGTAGTAAAAAATGAAGTCATCGAATAGCTGATTGCTTTCTGGATTGGTGAAAAAGAAGGATGTTCCCGGTCGGGTCCGCCAAATGCCTGGAGTCCATGGACTACTTTTTTCAAATTCTCAATATAATCCGGAGGAATGATGCAATCTGAGTCAAAAAAGACAAAGAAACTGGCGTCGGAATGTTCGCATCCAAAGTTTCTTGATTCTCCGGGGCCTGAATTTTCTTTATAGAAATAATGGACATTTAGCTGTTTGAGATATTTGGTGACGACCATCTCTGATTTTTGTTCAGAACCGTCGTCAACCACAATAACATCAAAGTTCTTCTCAGATTGGTCTTCCAGGCTTTGAAGTAATTCCTTTAGTTCTGCCGGCCTGTTGTAAACTGGAATGATGATGGAAATATCAGAAGCCAACCTTATCGATCAATAAATATTGAGAATTTCGTTCATTAGCCATGGTGTACATTTCTGCCAGAAAACCTGCCAGAAACAATTGTACTCCACTAATAATGGCTACGAGTGCAAGATAAAATAAGGGCTGATCAACCGCATCGCGAAAAGGTTCATTATTATAAATGCTCCACACTTTTTGAGAAATAATGAAGGCAGTTATAAAAAATCCGGCCAGAAACGATAAAGTACCAAGAATGCCAAAAAAGTGCATTGGCTTTTTTCTGAATTTGGAGACAAATGTTACTGAGATCAAATCAAGAAATCCGGTGATAAAGCGTTCAAATCCGAATTTGGTTTTGCCATACTTCCTGGCCTGATGCCGGACTACTTTTTCGCCAATTTTCCCAAACCCATGCCACTTACATATTACAGGAATGTATCGGTGCATTTCGCCATACACATTGATGTTTTTCACCACCACATTTTTGTAAGCCTTGAGCCCGCAATTGAAATCGTGCAGTTTGATCCCTGAGATTTTCCTGGTCACAGAATTGAAAAACCTGGAGGGAATCGTTTTGCCAATAGGATCGTGCCGCTTTTTCTTCCAACCGGAGACAATATCGTAATCCTCATCCATAATCATTTTATGCAGATCCGGAATTTCCTCGGGATTATCCTGAAGATCCGCATCCATGGTGATTACGACATCACCTGACGCATATTGAAATCCTGTGTTTAAAGCCGCTGACTTTCCATGGTTCCTGTTGAATTTCAATCCCTTCAGGTTGGGATTAATCGATGAAAGTTCTATGGTTTTTGCCCATGTCCCATCGGTACTGCCATCATCGATCAACAGTATTTCATACGATAAGCCGTGCTTTGTCATCACACGGCTTATCCATTCATTCAGTTCAGTTATGGATTCCTCCTCATTATAGGCAGGAACGATAACTGAAATATCCAGTGGTTTCGGCATTAATTAAACTTCTAAAGTTGGGTTTGACTTTTT